>DATNEC010000635.1:0-16686 GCA_035606815.1 Pirellulales bacterium | reverse complement strand
TGTGCGTCGCCGCAACCTGCCCCATCGCATCTAGAGTTCGCGTTGACCCTGCCCCGCATCGAGACCAGTTGCTTGGACTACGATTCCTTCAAGCCCTTTTTTATCCAGCGAATGAGCGTTTTCATTGCGGTTATACAAGTCGGCATAGGCGGTTCTGATCGCGTCAGCCATTGCCGCTTTTGAGTGATCCGGATTCCTAAACCGATTATAGAGTTCCGTAGGCGTTCCATCAGATGCGAGCAGGCCGAGCCGCTTTGCTAATGGTATGAATGGTTTCGCGCTACCGCTTGAGAAGCCGAGCGTCTCGGCAAGAAAGTCTTGAGTAAACCTCTGGGGAGTCTTGGCGTCCTTGATCTTGCTTAGGATCTTTACAGCAAGGCCGTAAGCATTCATGAATGGGGGATAATCTGCCATAAAAGCTCTCCCTCTTTTTTTGCAACAATCGGCACTGCGCGCGGCAGAGATCGTGCATGAGGTACATAGTGGTTAAACTCAAGTTGTTATTAAGCGCAAATGTGCGTGTGATTCTAACTCGAAAGAACGGGCTGCGGAATCCAACAAAACGACTGGCCGCGAGGATTTACGGGCCGTCGTTTTTCGGAGTGACACTTGGCGCATTGGAAGGTTCGCTTTCGATTCTGCTTCGTGCGGCCTTCGTACCACAGTCGGTAAGGCGCGTTTCCGACTCGCCGACGGCTGACCGGATATAGACCCGCCCTTGCGGCGTAAAAATCGGGGGGCCCAACTGCCGTCCAGGAGCCGGCGCAAAGGCAGACGCCGAACGGGCCTCTGGCGCGGATCGCCCGCCCAACATTCACCCCCGGTGGCATCCTCCCGCCCAACCCGCTAGATTGAACGCATCCACCCGATGCTAGCAACGGAATGCCCATGACCGCCCGCTCGTTCGTCCATCTGCATTGCCATAGCCATTACAGCCTGCTGGATGGCGCCAGCCCGATCGGAGGGCTGATCGAAAAGGCCAAGGCGCAGGGCATGAACGCCCTGGCACTCACCGATCACGGCAACCTGTATGGGGCGCTGGAGTTCTATCAAAAGGCCAATGCCGCGGGGATCAACCCGATATTGGGCTACGAGGCCTACGTGGCGCCGGGCGATCGACGCATTAAAGAGGTCAGCAAGGACGAAGACTCCAGCTATCACCTGACCCTGCTGGCCCAGAACCGGACGGGCTTCAAAAACCTGATCAAGCTGGCTTCGTGCGCTTTTCTGGAAGGCTTTTATCGCAAGCCGCGGATCGACAAGGAACTGCTGGCCGCCCACAGCGAAGGGCTGATCTGCTTGAGCGGCTGCGTCTCGGGCGAGTTCAGCCGGATGCTGCTGCGCGGCCAGAACGCCGACCCCGACACCAAGCAGGCGATGGAGATCGCCGCCTGGTTCCACAAGATTTTCGGCGAGCGGTACTTCGTCGAGATTCAGAACAACGGGCTGGAAATTCAGCGGATGGCGATGGAAGGCGCCGTCGACGTCGCCCGGCGGATGGGCCTGCCGCTGGTGGCCACCAGCGACGCCCACTACGTGAACCGCGAAGACGCCGAAGCGCAGGACGTGCTGTTGTGCATCAATACCGGCAAGTTCCGCACCGACACGAACCGCATGCGGATGGAAGGCAGCGAGTTCTTTCTGCGCGGCGCCGGCGAAATGTACGACGCTTTTCCGGGCTTCGAAGAGGCCGTGGCCCAGAGCCAGTTGATCGCCGACAGCGTGAATATCGAGCTGGAATTGGGCAAGCGGCACTTTCCGGCGTTTACCCCGCCGGATAATAAAACGCCGCAAGATTATCTGCGCGAGCTGTGCATCGAGGGGCTGAAGCGGCGCTATGCCGACGTGCCCGAGATGTGCGCCGGCGGCGAGCTGGCCCAGGCGGTGCTCGACCGGTTGGAGCGCGAGTTGGGCGTGATCAACACGCTGGGCTTTCCGAATTATTTTTTGATCGTCTGGGATTTCGTCCGCTTCGCCAGCGAGCAGAACATTCCGGCCACGGCCCGCGGTTCGGGCGTCGGCTCGCTGGTGGCCTTTGCGCTGGGGCTGAGCCACGTTTGCCCGTTGAAATACGATTTGCTGTTCGAGCGGTTTTTGGACGTCAGCCGCTTGGAAGCGCCCGATATCGACATCGATTTTTGCAAGGACCGCCGCGGCGAGGTCATTCAGTATGTGAAGGACAAGTACGGCGAGGCGAACGTGGCCCAGATCGGCACGTTCGGCACGCTGGCCGCCCGGGCGGCGATTCGCGACGTCGGCCGCGCGCTGGGGCTGCCCATCGTGCGCGTCGACGCGATCGTGGCGATGGTGCCCGACACGCTGGGCATCGAGTTGGCCGAGGCGCTCCAGCAGAGCGACGAGCTGAAAAAGACCTACCAGGCCGACGGCGAGGTGCGCGAGCTCTTGGACCTGGCGATGAAGATCGAAGGGCTGGCCCGCAACGTCGGCACGCACGCCGCCGCCGTGGTCATCGCCGACCGCCCGCTGACCGAGTATGTGCCCTTGCAGCGCGTGACGGGCAAGGAAGAAATCATCACCCAATGGGCGATGGGCGACGTCGAGCGCGCGGGCCTGCTGAAGATGGACTTCCTGGGGCTGCGCAACCTGACGATTCTGGCCAAGGCGGTCGAGTTGATCGAGCAATCGACCGGCCAGCGGATCGATCCTTACAAGTTCCCGCTCGACGACAAGCCGACCTTCGCCTTGCTCTGCCGGGGCGAAACGAAGGGCATTTTCCAGCTCGAAAGCGGCGGCATTCGCGATCTGTTGCAGCGGATGAAGCCCGACCATTTCCGCGACATCATCGCCACCAACGCGCTCTATCGGCCCGGCCCGCTCGAAGGGGGCATGGTCGACGACTACATCCAGGTGAAGCACGGTCGCAAGGCGGCCGAGTATCTGCACCCGGTGATGAAGGAGATCCTGGAAGAGACCCACGGCGTGATGGTCTACCAGGAGCAGGTGATGCGGATTCTCAACCGGCTGGGCGACATCGAGCTGCCGAACGCCTATACCTGCATCAAGGCGATCAGCAAGAAGAAGCTGGCGATGATCGCCAAGTACCGCGAGGAATTCGTCGCGGGCGCCACGGCCAAGGGGCTGAGCAAGAAAGAGGCGGCCGACCTGTTCGGCATGATCGAAAAGTTCGCCGGCTACGGGTTCAACAAGAGCCACTCGACGGCCTACGCCTTGATCGCCTACATGACGGCGTATCTCAAGGCGCATTACTCGGTCGAGTTCATGGCCGCGCTGCTCTCGGGCGATATCTCGGGCCGCAACTTCAAGAAGAAGGACTCGCTGGTCGAACACCTGGAAGACTGCCGCCGGATGGAGATCGAGGTCGTGCCGCCGAACGTGAATCTGAGCCGCGGCGATTTCACGGTCGCCGACGGCAAGATCCTGTTCGGCTTGTCGGCCATCAAGGGCTGCGGCGGGCAGGCGGCCGATGCGATCGTCGCCGCGCGGAAGGCGGACGGGCCGTTCCGCGACTTGTTCGAGTTCTGCGAGCGGGTCGATCCCTCGACCGCCAACCGTACGGCCATCGAATCGCTGATCAAGGCCGGCGCCTTCGACGCCTGCGGCGGCAAGCGATCGCAATGGATGGCCGTGCTCGACAAGGCGCTGCAATCGGGCGCCTCGGCCTTGGCGGACCGCAAGAGCGGCCAGCGCGGGCTGTTCGATGATGCGGATGATGGGGCCGAAGAAGGACCGGCCGCCGCGGCGCAGGCGGCGCTGCCCAGCATGGCCGAGTGGGACGAGCGCGAGCGGCTGGCGAACGAAAAGGAGGTGCTCGGCTTCTATCTATCGAGCCATCCGCTGGCCGAATATCAGAAGACGCTGGAAACCTACTGCACGCACACGACCGTCGGCGCGGCTGCCCTGCCGCACCGCACCGAGGTGATGCTGGGCGGGATGATCGCCTCGATCAAGTTCTCGCACACCAAGAACCCGCGGCCCGGCAGCACGCACACCAAGTACGCGATGTTCGACCTGGAAGACATGCACGGCATCATGCGGACGATCGTCTGGCCCGAGGATTTCGCCACGTGCGGGCATTTGGTGGTTCCCGATGGCGTGCTGGCGGCCCGCGGCGTGATCGACAAGCGGCCCGGCAGCGAGGAAGCGAACTTCATCGTCAACGAGCTGATTCCGCTGGCCGACCTGGCGGCCCGGTTCACGAAGGGGGTGCGGGTTTGCGTCGACGAGCAGCAGCACGGCGAAAAGGGCTTGGAGTCGCTGCGCGAGATCGTGCGCGGCTACCCGGGAAACTGCTCGTTTCAACTGGTGCTGGCCTTGGCCGACGGCAGCCGGGTGCATTGCAACTGCGACGACGTGAAGGTCGAGCTGAACGCCGAAATGCGCTCGCGGATCGAGGACTTGCTCGGCCCCGGCAATTTCCGGCTGCTGGCCGCCCCGCCGCAGGCCAAAGCGGCCCCCAACGGCCGGGGCAACGGCTATCGGCGGGCCGGGGCAGGGGTGTAGGCCAAGCTGGAAAGCCTGACCTACATCGGAGCCGCCCGCGGCATATAGCAGGGTGAGGAACTATGCACCACGAACGCCGGGGCGGCCCATGCCCACCCTATCAAAACCACCATCCCTGCTTGCCTATTTTCCTTGATTTAGCTGATTTGCGTGACTAAGATCGAGGAACGGTCGCAAAGTCTTTTCTGATTTTCGGCCTGTTTTTTCGAGTCAACAATCGCCCCCATCGAGAAGCCGCTTGCGGCCGACTGATGGGGGCGTATCGGACAGTTTGCCGCGATTGAGGAGAGCAGAGCCCATGAACGTACGATTTTTTCCCGCGCGGGTCTCGGTGATGCTGGCGGCGGTCGTGCTGTTGGCCGGTTCTTCGACGACCTGGGGCCAAGCGGCGGGCGGCAATGGCATGGGCGGCAGCGGCGTCGCCGGGGTCGGCATCGACGCCAGCCGGCTGCTGAAATGCTTCGTGGATGAAAACGGCGTGATGCAGAAGGTCATCATGGGCGACCCCAGCGGCCGGCTCAGCGAGCAGAAGCGGGCCGCCAGCCGACAGGCGATGAACCGCCAACTGGGCAAGAAAAGCCCGCTGCGAAAGATTTCGCTCAATCGCTTGGAGCAAGCGGTCGAGGCCATCGCGGCCGGCGGCCGACCGAGCGAGGAGATGCGCTACCTGGCCGGGCTGAGCAAGATCCAATATGTGTTCTTCTACCCCGACTCGGGCGATATCGTGCTGGCCGGGCCCGCCGAGGGCTGGTTCGTCGACTTGACCGGCCGCGTGGTCGGCGTCGACAGCGGCCGGCCGGTATTGGAGCTCGAAGATCTGGTCGTGGCCTTGCGCGCTTACGGCCCCGGCAAGACCGAAGGGCCGATGATCGGCTGCTCGATCGACCCGACGCCCGAGGGCCTGGCCAAGATGCAGCAGTTCCTAAGCTCGATCAATCCCTCGCCCGACGACGCCGATCTCATCGTCGACGGCTTGCGCACCAGCCTGGGCCTGCAGAAGGTGCGCGTGCTGGGCATCTCGCCCAACACCCACTTCGCGCAGGTGATGGTCGAAGCCGACTATCGCATGAAGCTGATCGGCATCGGAGCAGAGGCGCCCCCGTTCAAAAAACTGGTTCCCTACGTCAAGAATGCAGACCCGGCGACGAATCGCAACGCGCTGCAGCGCTGGTTCTTCACGCCGAACTACGATTGCCTGAAAGTGAGCGAAGACCGCCAGGCGATGGAACTGGTCGGCTATGGCGTGAAGCTGGTCGGCGAGAACGAATTCGTGGCCGCCAATGGTCAGCGCTCGAAGGCAGGGCCCTCGAGCCGGGCCAGCACCACCTTCACCAACAGCTTCACCAAGTATTATCCGGAAGTGGCCGCTCGATCTCCGGTCTATGCACAACTGCGGAACCTGATCGACATGGCGGTGGCGGCGGCCTTCATTCAGCACGAAGACTACTACTCGCAGGCCGGCTGGGAGATGCGGCTGTTCGGCGACGAAGGCCAGTTTCCGGTCGAGACGCACCAAGCCCCGACGCAAGTCGATACGGTCGTTACCAGCCTTTGGAAAAGCGGCCGGCTGATGACGCCGGTCGGCGGCGGCGTACACGTCGAGGCCGAGTTGGCGCTCAAGTCGGAGTACCTGCTCAAGGACGAAGGGGGCAAGGTCGAGCAGGCTCGCCAGCAGACGCAGCTCGACCATCTCAAACCCGGCCAATGGTGGTGGGACTGAGCGGAAGGTTGAAGGCTGAAGGAGGGCAGGCGTATACTCCCTCTCCCTCTGGGAGAGGGCCGGGGTGAGGGAGAACCGCGAGGGCACTTCACCTTAAGGGCATGGCCGAATTCGCTTGATGCCCGATTTGCCCTCACCCTCTCCCAAAGGGAGAGGGGACCGTTTGCCGTCCTCACGTTTCGCGAATCAGCACGCCCGAATAATGCTTCTCCAGCCCCGCGGGCGTCTCCAGCAGCAGCGCTCCATCTTGGGCGACGCCCGCACAAATGCCGGTCTTCCGCCGACTGCCGCTTTCGACCGTCAAACGCCGCCCGCGTTGCAGGCACATTTGGTCGGCGCGCTCTCCGAGCGATCCTGGCGACGACGCCAGCAAGTCCAAATTCGCGTGCAGCCGCTCCAGCAAGTCCAGCAGAAACGCCGTGCGGTGCTGCATTCGTCCGCTGACATCGGCCAGCGAAGTGACGATGGCTTGCAGTTCGGCGGGCGCCGCGGCGAGTGAATTGTTCACGTTGCAGCCGATGCCCAGGATATGCTTGCCGTCGGGCAGGGCCTCGACCAAAATCCCGGCCAGCTTGCGGCCCGCGACGAACACGTCGTTGGGCCAATGCACGCCCAGCGGGCGATCGGCGACGAGCGGCGAGACGGCATCGACGATCGCCACGGCCGCGGCCAGCGAGATCATCGAGTGGTAGCGCCGCTCGATGCCGCGCACGGCCGGATCGAACAGCAGGCTGCAGGCCAGGCTGCCAGGACCGGTCCACCAGCGGTTCGCGCCGCGCCCCCGGCCCGCGGTCTGTTCGTCGGCGATCACCAGCAGCGGCAGCGTGGCCGGCGATTGGGCCGCCAATTCGCGGGCGTGGTCGTTGGTCGAGGTCAGCGTCGGATGGTGTTCGACCCGCGCCAAGAGTCCGGATGCCAGCAGCGATTCAAGGTTGAAATCGTGGAAGGACACGAGGGATTCAATCATTCCGCTGCGGCCAAATAGCCGACGCCCTCCTCAGGCGTGACTCCGACAATGACTTGCACCCGCTGTCGCTCTTCGCGAGTCAGATGGAGCGAGATGATTTCGCCGATGAGGTCTTGGCGATCAATCGTTTCCATTCCGGAGAATCTGTTGGATGTAATAACGCCGATAATGCCGTCGTGGTCCTCCAACTTGATCGTGTCCGGCGAGGGAAACCTCTCGATCAGTACGCGTTTCAATTTCCGGACCAGTGAGTTGTTTACAGTCGCCATTGCACGACTCCCTTATCGACGAATCTCTGCACCGAGCCGAGGAACCGCCGCGATTGTTCTTTCAAGTAGTCTCCTTTGATTCTCTGGTAGCCCGTGATCTTTTTCAAGTGAAGCCGCAGCCGTTCTTCTGAGGCGAACCGATAGTTATTGGCCCACAACCTGACGATTTCATTCACGGCTACTCGCAATGTTTGCAAATGCGACTCAATCTGGGCTTCGGTCCACCTTTCTTTGCGGAGCTTGTCACGATCGACGCGCAGCATGCCGCTTGCCGAGAACAGGCGAAGCAAGTCATGCTTTTCATCGAACGTAGGATCGCGTCGCCCCTTGAAGGCCCTGAGGAGACACTCGACTGCGACGCCGCCCACATAGATCGCGAGCGCGAAACTAGAGCCCTCATGATGCAGGTGCTGTGCTTGCCGCATCCGCTCGGCGGCGGTCTGAAAGTAGTGTTCTGCGGGAAATTCCATGTGAATCGTATCGGCATATCGGCACAATTGCACCAGATTCTCGACGGGAGAAAAAAAGCAAGCCGCACCCGCCCCCACGACGATAGATTCTCACAGCGCGTGCGGCGGACGGGAACATTCGTGAGCCGGCTTGCCGCGCTTCCCAGGGCTGTCAACCGCCGAGGCCGAAAAATGTCCGCTTCTTGCTCCGCTCCTTCGGCCGCCGGCGCTTCGCAATTGAGCCAGGCTTTGCTGGGCCAGCAGATTTCGATCGGCGTGACCAGGCTGGCCCTGAACGCCCAACAGCAGCAAGGCGACGCCGCCAACCAATTGCTGGCTTCGGCCGCCCAGCTCAGCCAGGCGATCGGCAAGGGCCAGCAGTTCGACGCAGTCGGCTAAAGCGCCGGTTGGATTTCGGCCCGCATGGTTCGTTCCTGTGCGGGTCGGGCGGCGACAGTCGCACGAAGCCAGATGGCGCGTGCGGGGTAAACGCCGTCGAAAGCGGTGTTTCTTTCCGCGGGAATTGCCGGCGGCGCACGATTTGCTCATGTCGCGGTGCGCTCGCGGTGCTACGATTTCGGAATCGCGCCCAAACCACCTCCATTTATTTCTTTTCAAGGGAAAGCCCATGAAGCTTCGCAGTTTCGCATTCTTGGCGGCGGCCGTCTTGCTGGTGGCGACTCCGCTGGCGGCCCAGGAGAAAAAGGCGGGCGCCGACGCTCTGCAAGCCAAACTCAAAAAACATGGCGCTACGGCCCATCGCGATGAAAAACGGCCCGGCAAGCCCATCGTGGCCATCGATCTGCGCGGTCCGGAGGCCACCGACGAGGTGATTGAAATCATCGGCGTCCAGCCGGAACTGGAAGCCGCGGCCCTGGTCGGCACGAAAGTCAGCGACGACGGCCTCGTCGCGCTGGTCAGCCACAACAAACTGCAATCGCTCGACCTGGTCGGCCGCGACCTGACCGACGAGGGCCTCGCGGCGCTGAAAGATCTCAAAAGCCTGAAGGTGCTCGTGCTCAATGCGCCGCGCGTGACCGACGCCGGCTTGAAGTCGCTGTCGAGCTTGAGCAACTTGGAATCGCTGCATTTGCACGGCACGCAAGTCACCGGCTCGGGGCTGAAATCGTTGTCGGGCCTGAAAAAGCTCGAAACTCTCGACCTGCGCGGCGCGCGACTCAGCGACGACGGGCTGGCGGCCATTGAATCGCTCTCCGGGCTGACCTCGCTGGTGCTCGACGGCCGGCATTTGGGCGACGGCGCGCTCGAACACTTGAAGCCCTTGACCAAGCTCGAACACCTGGTCCTGGGCGGCGGCGATTTCACCGACGCAGGCGCCGACGCGCTGGCCGGACTGACGAAACTGCAAACCCTGTCGATTCACGACGGCCAGATCGGCGACAAGGGGCTGGCGCCAATCAAGAACCTGAAGCAGCTCGAGACGCTCGTCGTCGGCGGACCGCAGATCACCGACCGCGGCATCGAGCAGCTTTCCGGCCTGACCAAGCTGCAGATGTTGTCGCTGTACGGCACTCAAGTCACCGACGCCGGTTTGGAGCATGTCGCAGCCTTCAAGCATCTCGAATCGCTGCACCTCAGCGGAAAGCACGTGACCGACGCCGGCTTGGAGCACCTGGCCGGTTTCAAGGAACTGAAGCATCTCAACCTGGCCCAGAGCGAAATCACCGACGCGGGGCTGGAAAAGCTCAAAGACCTGACGGGGTTGGAATCGCTGGCCCTCGGCCCCGAAGTGACCGATCAGGGCCTGGCCCAGTTGAGCGGCATGCAGAAGCTGCAAGCGCTTCGACTCAGCCATAGTCACGTGGGCGACAAGGGCTTGAAGAGCCTAATCAAGCTCAAGGGCCTCAAGGCCCTGGATCTCAGCCACACCCAGGTCACCGACAAGGGCCTGGAACAACTTACAGGGATCAGCGGGTTGGAAGTGCTCGACTTGGCCGGCGCCCCGGTTTCCGAGGCCGGCGTCGAGAAGCTGCAAAAAGCCTTGCCCAGGCTGCAAATCTATTTCTAGAAATTCAAAAATCGCGCAACGGGAGTTCCTCATGCAATCTCATCTGAAAATCGGCTTGCTGGCCTGCCTGGCCGTGGCGGGCGCTCTGGCGGCCACGCCCGACACTGTAGAGGCCGGCGGCAGGCAGTTCATTCAAGGCGCTGTTAATCAGTACCTCGGCGGAGGTTATGGGGGCGGTTACGGCGGATATGGCCGCGGCTATGGAAACTATGGCGGCTACGGCTATCAATCGAATTCCTACGGCGGCTATCCGGCCTACGGCAACTATGGCTACGGCAATCGCGCTTACGGAGGATACGGCGCCGGCTATCCGATGTACGGCTACAACAATGCCTACGGCTATGGCGCCTATGGCGGCAATTTCAGCGGCGGTTATCCAGCCTATGGCTATGGTCGGGGTATCGGCAGCCTATTCGACCGATGAGGGCGCCGGCTGCGGCCGGGCTACCGAGTGAGATGCTCGTTGGCCCAGCCGATGAAATGCTCGATGTTCGGAGCGTCGGTGTGCCCGCCGTCGTGCTGCCGCCAGGCGAGTTGGCCGTCGAGCAGGCCCTGGTTCACCGCGGGCATTTTTTCCGCTTGGTAATCGTCCGACGCGCCGAGATCCTTGGCGTCCAGTAGCCGGAATACCGGCCCGGCGGCGACCGCGGCCATGTAGCTGCCTTGCTGATCGAGCCACTGGGCGTCGCCTTTCTCGGGAATGCCGTAGCTGATGAAAGTCAGCCGTGGAGCGCACAGCGCGATTAGCTCGTGGGAGTCGACCGGCAGATCGCCCGCGGTCATGGCGCCGAACTTCGATTCCTTGGCGCCGTATTTCAGAAAATTGCCGGCCATCCAGTGATACTCGCCCGAGCCGGTGAGGTTCTCGACCGCTTCGCCGAAATTCCGGCGGTGCAGCTTGGCGCCTCCTTCGCCCGACGAGCCGACCAGGACCATGGCGAACCGCGGCTCGAAGGCCATCGCCACCAGCGCCGCTTTTCCATAACGCGACACGCCCTCGATGCCGACGCGCCGGGCGTCGACCGCCGGATCGGTTTCGAGATAGTCGAGACCGCGCGAGGCGCCCCAGGCCCAGGCGCGCAGGGCGCCCCAGTCGTCGGGCTTGCGAGGCTGCCCGCGATTGACCAGGCCGATGATTCCGCGCGTCAGCCCGGCGCCATTGTCGGCTTGGATGCTGGCGGGCGAGATCGTCGCGTATCCCCAGCCGGCCTTGATGAGCGCCTCGGTCCGCGAGGGCCCGGGAGGTCCGAAGCGTCGCGGCGGCGCCCCGCCCGCTGCGTTGCCTGGCGCCGCGGGCGGCGGTCCAGTCCGGCCGGCGCCTGGTCCGCCGCGAGTTGGCCCGCCGCGGCCCGGCCCAAAGCCGAAGCCGTACATCATCAGCACCGGTGCGGGCGCTTCGGCGTTTTTCGGCGTGGCGAGCGTCATCGAGATGTGGACTTCAATCGCCGGGCACGACGAGTTATCGACCTGTCCCTGCAACTGCTTTTCGACGACCGGGATTTCGCCGACCATCGTCTCGCGAGTTTCCAGCACTTTCCACGTCACGGCCGGAACATTCTTGGGCACTCGGCCATACACTTCGCGTTCGAAATCTTCGACGATTTCCGGGCGGCGCCGAGTGCGCCACATTTCGGCGGTCGTCACGCGCTCGCCGTTTTTCAGCGTCAACGCCTCGGGCAGCTCGGGATAAGGATTTGCCAGCGATTCATCGTAGTTGGCGGCGTTCGGCGCCGACGGATTGCCGCTGGGGCCGGGACGCAGCGCGGTAATGCCCAATTGCTCGAGCATGTTGCGATGATCTTCCTGAGTGGTGAATGTCACCGGCTCGCACGGATCTTGCTTCGTCGCCTCCTGGCCGGCCAGCGGCCGCGGCAAAATCAAGAGCGAGAGTCCGGCCGAGAACAAACCGAGGCGAATCGAAAAGCGGCGCATGAGCGTTCTCCCTAGCCAAGAGCGAGGTTAGATCAAGGATCTGTCCGACCAGCCGCGTCCCGGAGATGGTCATTTCAAACGCACGGCGAGCTGCCCGCGGCTCATCATCGCCGCCGCGCGGCGGTAAGTCCAGATCCGCTCGGGGGCGAATTGGCCCAGGGAGCAGATCGCCATGCCAAGCACGCGCGGAGCGGTAGCGGCTGCAAGCCGGCGGCTTTTCAAGTAGAATGCAAGCCGGCTCTCGCCTACCTCGCCGGAACCGTCCCCTGCCTCGCGCCGCGCCCATGATTCTGCTGATCGACAACTACGATTCGTTCACCTACAACCTCGTGCAGCGGCTGGGCGAGATCGATCCGGCGGTCGATCTGGAAGTGCATCGCAACGACCGGATCACGCTCGATGAGATCGCGGCCAAGAGGCCTTCGCATCTGATCATCTCGCCCGGTCCCTGCACTCCGCGCGAAGCCGGGATCTCGTGCGATTGCGTGACCCGCTTCGCTCCCGAAATGCCGATCTTGGGCGTTTGCCTCGGCCACCAGTCGATCGGCCATGCCTTCGGCGCCGAGATCGTGCGGGCCAAGCGGCTGATGCACGGCAAAACCGACCAGATTCATCACGACGGCCGCGGGCTGTTTGCCGGCCTCGACAATCCGTTTCAGGCCACACGTTACCACAGTCTCGTAATCGAGCCCGGCACGCTCAGCGACGACTTCGAGGTTTGCGCCTGGTGCGATGCCCCCGGCGGCGGCCGCGAGATCATGGGCGTGCGCCACAAGCGTTATCCGCTGCACGGGGTGCAGTTCCATCCCGAGAGCTTTTTGACCCATTGCGGCGTCGATATCTTGAAAACATTCTTGAGGCTCGAGCGGCCATGCTGACGGTCGACGAAGCCCTGAAGCTGATCGAGGACCACTCGCGGCCGAAAGCGGGCGAGCCGGCTCGCGTGGCCGATTGCCTGGGCTTGGCGCTCGCCGAAGACGTGGCCAGCGACGTCGATTCGCCGCCCCACGATAAGTCGATCGTCGACGGCTACGCGGTGCGGGCCGACGACCTGGCGGGCGGCGAAGCCCGGCTGGCCGTGCTGGAAGAAGTCGTGGCGGGACGTTTGCCCGCGCGGCGCGTCGAGCGCGGGACGGCCACGCGAATCATGACCGGCGCGCCGCTGCCCGAAGGGGCCGATGCCGTGGTGATGGTCGAACAAACCGAGTTCGACGCTTCGGGCGATGGCCCGTTGGGCCAGGTGCGGATTCGCACTGAAAAAATCGCCGCAAGCCAAAACATCATGCGCCGCGCCGCCTCGGTGCGCCGCGGCGAGATCGTGCTCGGCGCCGGCCACGTGCTGCGACCGATCGAAATCGGCTTGTTATCGGAAGTCGGTCGGGGCGAAGTTCTGGCCGTACCCCGACCGAGCGTCGCCGTGCTGCCGACGGGCGACGAGCTGGTCGAACCGCACCAGCGTCCCGCCGCCGGGCAGATTCGCAACTCGAACGGACCGATGCTGCTGGCCTCGATCGTGCGGGCCGGCGGCCGGCCGATCGAGTTGGCCATCGCCCGCGACGAGCGAGCGCAACTTCGCGAGCGGATCGCCGCCGGCCTGGAGGCCGACGTGCTGGTGCTTTCGGGCGGCGTTTCGGCCGGGGTGCTCGACCTGGTTCCCGGAGTGCTGGCCGAACTGGGCGTGCGGCAGGTGTTTCATAAGGTCCGCGTCAAACCCGGCAAGCCCCTGTGGTTCGGCATCTACCAGCGCGGCGCGAATTCGACGTTGGTCTTCGGCTTGCCGGGCAACCCGGTGAGCAGCCTGGTGTGTTTCGAGCTGTTCGTGCGGCCGGCGCTGGCGCGCCTTGCCGGTCGGCGGTTCGCGGGCCTGCCGGCTGTGACGGCCCGCCTGGCCGCGGAGTTCGTGCATCGCGGCGGTCGGCCGACCTATCATCCGGCGCAGTTGCGGGAAACCGCAACCGAAATCACGGTCGAGCCGGTCCGTTGGAAAGGCTCGGCCGACTTGCGCGGTTTGTCCGAGGCCGATGCGCTGGTGCATTTTCCGGCCGGCGATCGAGTATTTGCCGCCGGCGAGCGACTGACCGTCTATCGGCTCGATTGACGCTCGCCCAATCGCTGCAGGGCGTCGTCGAATTGTTCCCAGCGTTGTTCGAGGCTGCCGGTATAGCCAATCGAGACGCGGATCAAGCCAGGCGAAATGCCGGCCCGATGCTGCGCGTCGGCGGGCATCTCGCTGGAGGTCGAACTGGCCGAGCACGACATGAGCGTATCGAAGTAGCCCAGGCTGACGGCGATGTAGCCGAAGCCCTCCTGGTTTTGCAGGATCTCCAGCAAGCGGTTGGCTCGCCGGGCCGTTTTCAGATCGATGCAGAAGATGCCGCCGTGGCCGTAGCCCGGATTGGCCAGCTGCGAAATCAGTTCGTGCTGCGGGTGCGACGGCAAGCCGGGATAGATCACCGCAGTGCCGCGCTCGGCGAGCCGCTGGCTGAAGGTCAACGCCCGGCGGCTATGTTCAGCCACGCGCAACCCCAAATGGGGCAGCCGCAAGCCGATTTCAAAGGCGATCCGCGGGTCCATCGTCGGCCCCAGCAGCATCAGCGCGCCGGTGTGCAGATTCATCATCGAGTCGATCAGTTCGTGGTCGCCGCAGATCGCCCCGGCAATGCAATCGGATGCCCCGTTGACGAACTTCGTCAGGCTGTGCAGCACGATGTCGGCCCCCAGTTGGGCCGGGGAAAGCGTCATCGGAGAGAACGTATTATCGACCACCAGCTTGGCGCCGTGCCGGTGCGCGATCTCGGCCAAGCGCGGAATGTCGGCCACGACCAGCGTCGGGTTCGAGAGCGACTCGACATAGAGCAGCCGGGTGCGGTCGGTGAAGGCCGCCTCGATCGCCGCATGATCGCTCGACGGGGCGAAGGTCGTCGCGATGCCGGCCTTCCGCGGCAGAAAATCGTTGAACAGCGCGAACGTGCCGCCATACAGCGAATCGGCGGCCACCACGTGATCGCCCTGGTCGCAGCACTGCAAGACGGCGGCCGAGACGGCGCTCATGCCGCTGGCGGTGCAATAGGCCGCCGAGGTTCCTTCGAGCGCTGCCAGTTGCCGTCCGAGCACGTAAACGGTCGGATTGTAGTGCCGGCCGTAAAGATAAAACCCGCCGCTCTCGGGACCGAGATGTCCTTGGAACAGCTTGGGCAGCAATTCGGGCTGCAACACCGTGAAGGTGGTGCTGGCCTCGATCGACATATTCACGCCGCCATGCTCGCCGAACTCATGGCGGAGACTGGCCAGCGACTCGGCCGGGTCGAACTTCGCCCTGTCCGGCAGTTCGGAGGGGGACATCGTATCCTCTATTCTACCTCATTGCGCCAGCCGGGTTTTTTGCGGCGCGCCGAAGGATGCCGTCGCAGGGGACGAAATTCCTGGTCGCCCCCGGTAAACGTCACGTGCCCGTGATACAGGACGACCGATTTCGCCTTCGGCCCGCGATCGCTGGGGCCGGCTTCCGGATCGATCTCGTAGGAGACGGCTTGGTTTTCCTTGAGCCGGTCGAATTCGCCTCCGCTGAACTTCGAGCAATGGAAGAACACGTCGGCGCCGCCGTCGCTGGGCAGAATGAACCCAAAACCCTTGTCGACCATCAGGCGTTTGATCAAACCCAGCGGCATGATGGGCGTCGGTCCTTATCTGCGCGAGGGGAGCGTTTTTGGCTTGTATTCGTGGTCGCGCTTGTTGAGGATTTTGGCTTCCAAAATCTTGTCGGGCTTGGCCCCCGAGTCGGTTCGCGAGAACTTGTCGACCACGTCCATGCCCTTGATCACCTTGCCGAACACGGTGTGCTTGCCGTCCAGATGCGGAGTGGCGTCGAAGGTGATGAAGAACTGCGAGCCGCCGGTATCTTTGCCCGCGTGCGCCATGCTGAGGCTGCCGCGGCCATGTTTGCGGGCATTTTTCTGCTGGCATTCGCAGGCGATGGCATAACCCGGCCCGCCGGTGCCGGTTCCTTTCGGGCAGCCTCCCTGGGCCATGAAACCGTCGATCACGCGGTGGAAGGTCAAGCCATCGTAGAACTTTTGCTCGACGAGGCTGACGAAGTTCGCCACGGTATTTGGCGCTTCGTCCTCGTAGAGTTCGATGACCACGTCGCCCTTCGAGGTCTTGAGCAACACTTGCGGCAAGTCGTTCTCATCCGACTGGGCCATGGACCTACCTCCTGACAAAAGACCGTGAACTAGGGCTAGGGCGGCAATAATGCGAAAAAAATGGGTCGGCATCGCGAAATCCTTTTCATCAAGGCACGAATTGTGCTGAAATCGTGACGGCTAAAGGGCATGTTAGAGTTCAAGTAGACCCAAAATAGGGCAACCAGCCCGATTGCACAACTGCCGTAGACGCGAAGCCCTCGATTTGCATTCCAGAACGCGTTGTCATCGTGTACAATACATCAACCTCGGTCGATCAATCGCCCTTGCCCGGTTCGCGAGAATCGGCGACAACGATGGTCCAACAGCGGATGATCCAAGAGCGGATGATCCAAGAGCGATTGCCTCGACAATCATCGCCTGCCCGACAATCCCGGAGAGATGGCATGGAAGCCGTTCAAGTTCCGCGTGGCGCCTTTGTTTCCCCTGGCCGGGCAGGATATTCGAAGTTGGCTTGTTGTCTGGCGATCTGTTCGTTCGTCGGCATGAGCAGCGTCGCCCGTCTTGGCCGCGGCGATGAGCCGGCGCCTGCGGCCCAGGAAAGCCCCACGACCCTGACGGTCCAAAAGCCGGTCGTCGCGGATGCCGGCGAAGCGGGCGCCAAGCCGCCGAAGGCGGGCAAATTGGTCATCTGCG
>DATNEC010000632.1:0-3547 GCA_035606815.1 Pirellulales bacterium | reverse complement strand
CGACGATGAGCCGCTCCCGTCGCCGCGACCCAGGGTTGCCGTCTGGACACTCAAAGACTTGAAGCCGCTGGCTGACAGGGACGCGCCTCCCGGCGACGCGAAGCGCGGCGCTGCGATCTTTCGCGAAGCGCTCTGCAGCCGCTGTCACCGCGCAGGCGCCATAGGGCCCGCCGTGGGCCCGGATCTGACCTACGTCGCTCGACGGTTCGACCGTGGCGACATCCTGGAGGCCATCGTCGAGCCGTCGCGGTCCGTGGCCGAAAACTATCGTAACCTTATCATCGTCACTGATTCCGGCCGGGTGCTCGTAGGGCGGTTGGCGGCGATGGGGGACTTCCGAGCCGAAAAGCTCCGGCTGAACGTCGATCCGCTACATCCCGGCCAAGTCATCGAAATCGACAAGAAAGAAGTAGAAGAGCGGCGGTTGGGCGATACGTCGCCAATGCCCCAAGGGCTGCTCGACGGGTTTACCCGCGAAGAGATCGCCGATTTGCTGGCCTTTCTTGAAGACGGAGTTCGAGCGTCGCCGTGAATTCGTGGGGAACACGCATCCTGCGTGCCGGGAATACGGCATCGATTGGGTCACGTTGAGACAGATTCTGGAACACGCCCTACGAAGGGCATCACTACTACTTACCGTCCGCATAGACGAGCACGATGTTGGGCCTCGTTGTCGGTTCAATACCGAAGCAGGACGCCGCCACGGTCAACGATGCGAGGGAAACGAGGATGATCCGGGCACGTCCAGTTAGAAGAATAAATGCAAAATCGAATGAAGCGATTGCCGAGTGATTCGTGGCTGCTCTCGTAAGGAACATCGAGAGCGATGATTGGTCGACTAGCCGGCCGCTTCAACAGGGCGAAATCCTATGCTGCTGTCCCCGATCATAAATGTGGGTAGCGGCGGAAACAGTTTTAGGCTGCGGCGCACGCTACTGGCGGGAAGGGCCTATGTCGCCGAGTAACTTTCGTCCGATTTCCTCCAACCGCTCCGCGCTGCCCGGCACCACGCGACTCCAAGGGCCTGCGTCGACCTCGTAGCCTCCTTCGCCGTAGGCGCGCCGAATCGGCAGATAGCCCAGGTGGCCATTGGCATAGCCCACGACGAACGTCGCTCCCGACTGCTTCAATGCGAGGCCCGTTTCGACGAACGGTTCGCCGCAGAGCCCGACCCAGGCGATTGGGCCGACTCGCATCGCCTGCACTTCGGCCTCGAGTGGATCGTCGCCGAGCTTTTGCGCCAATCGCAGCATTCTCTTGTTGAGCGGCGTCGGCTGCTCTTCGACTTTCTTGAGTGCTTCGTCAATGGTCGGGCACGGCCGCGGCTCGAGGCGGCAGAATTGCGAACGGACCGTAACGGCGCCGATCTCGAGCGATGGCTTCTGCTTGAGTTCTTCGATTTTCGCCAGAGCAGCCTCGCTAAGACGCTTGCCGGCCGCCGCGACGTCGTCGAACGTGCCAGATACTTGCGGCGAATTCACGTTTCCGCATGCTCCTTGGGTAAACAGACACACGGCGCCAGGGAGCGATTCTTCCATGGCCGCCGTCGCCGCCCCTGGATAATCGGCCGAGACTTCAGGCAGCAGCATCGCAATCACCGGGTGAGCGGTGAAGTTGACAAGCACCGAATGAGGCTTGCCATCGGCCGTTTCGGCATAGACGACCGTTAGTTCGTCGTCGACCTTCCAAGGCGCCGCCACGTCATCCGCCGCCGGTAGCGGACCATTGCGGTTCAGACCGCCGCTTTTGAGCAAGATGCGCCGGTAGCGGGCGAAATCGGCAACGCGAGTTTTGCCGTAGCGAAGCTGTACCGCCTGCCGCCCGTTCCAGGCGTCGACTACGGTCGCGACGAGATCGTCGAGATGCCGCTCGATCCAGTCGGCCGCGCGCGGCGACTGGCGAAATGGCGTCAAGCCAAGCGTCTCTGGCGCCGAGTGCGTGTGCGAGGCGGCCACCATGATCGATCCGGGCGCCAAACCGGTTTTGGCTGCGGCCCGCTCGCGCAGCTCGCGAGTGAAATTGCGCCCGGGGCCGAGGATGGCGTTGTCATAGCCCAGCGAATCGACGGCGAGCACCGCTACGGGGCCTTGGCCGTTGTCATAGACTACGGCTCGCGCGTAAAGATCGTCATGGACCTTGGTGAACGGCGCGTTCGTGGCGTTCCCCGAGGACGTCAAATAGGGAACCCAAATCGGCGGAGTCACTTTGCGCTTGGCCGCGCCGGCCTTGAGAGTTTTCGCCTGCGCGAATTCGACGCACGTCCCCTGAATAACAAGCACGACGACGAGTATGGCGCCGAGTGAAATTAGCCGGCGACGCCAGACGCTGCTGAGCAACCGCTGCATCTCGATGATCCTGCAATTCATGTCGGTTTCGCCGTCGCTCAACCGCCTACAACAAAGCCGACATGAATTGGCCTTCGGCCGCCAGATAAATCGGCCGATTGTCGGGCGTGTAGATCGGCTTTTCGCGATCGATGCCGAGGAAGTCATAGAGCGTCGCCGCATAGTCGTCGGGCGTGTAGGGCTGGTCTTGCACGAAGCCGCCGTCTCGGTCGGTACGACCGATCACCTGCCCGCCGCGCGCGCCCGCTCCGGCAAAGGCGATCGAGTAGGCATTGGTCCAATGATCGCGGCCCTGGAACTTGTTCAGCTTCGGCGTGCGGCCGAACTCGGTGACGAAGCAAACGAGCGTCTCGTCGAGCAGGCCCCGCTCCTGCAAATCGCCAATCAGTGCTGCGAAGGCCTGGTCGGTGCCGCCCATCATGCACCAGTGTGCGATTCCGTAGCGACCCTCGCCGCCAGCCTTGTCTCGGATCGTGCCGCACGAGCCGGAAGCGTAAATATAGTCGTGGTGATCCCAGTTCATATTGAAGCCGCCGGGCGTGGCTTTCGTTTCGGGCTCGCGCACGTCGAGCACGACGAACCGCACGCCTTGTTCGATCAGCCGCCGGCCAAGCAAGTAGCATTGGCCGCGGTGTCCGCGACCGTAACGATCGCGGACCGCGTCGGGCTCTCGAGACAATTCAAAAGCAGCTTGCGTCTTGGGATTGCTTAACAGATCGAAGGCCTTGGCGTAAAAATCGCTCATGCCGCCGGCCGGTTGGCCGGGCGAAGCGGCGAGCAAGCCCAGGTTCAACCGGCTGAGCAAATCTTGGCGATCGCGGAACCGCTCGGGAGCGATGCTGTCGAGCAATCGCAGGTCGGGCACGCGCCACGAAGGTTCAGACAGGTCGCGGCCTGTCGTCTTGAACACCTTATAGCCTGGCGACAAAAAGCCCTGGGAAGCGTTGTACGATTGCTCGCCGTTGCCTGGAACCATGATGTAGGGGGGAAGGAAACCGCACGGCGAACCGATCAACTGAGCGATGACGCTGCCGACGTCGGGCATCAAGATCGGTCCGCCAGGTCTGATGCCCGACAACAGATACTGCGTGCCATCGGGATGTCCGCTGACGCTGATGCGATGATGCATCGACCGGACGACCGCCAGTTTGTCGGCATGGCGCGCTGTTTTGGCCAACAGCTCGGTGAATCGAATCCCGGGA
>DATNEC010000627.1:0-8677 GCA_035606815.1 Pirellulales bacterium | reverse complement strand
TGAAATTGACGCGATGAAAGACGCATGTTATGCGAGTCCGCACGCCGCAACTTCGCATAAGGGATTTGGCGACTCGCGCCAAGACAGCATGGTTAAACTGCGTATTGCCCATTCAGCGTACAGTTCGCGTTGGCCCTGACTGTCGGGACGATTCTTTCGGAAGTAGGATGGACTTCCAGTCCGTCCTCCGGCGACGGACCAGAGGTCCATCCTACGGCGAAATCCTACGATGAAAGCCCACGGATCAAGACGACATGCGACACGACGGACGCCGCGCGGATGAACTTCGTCCGCTGAAGATCAAACGCCGCTACACGCGCACGGCGCCGGGCAGCGTGTTGATTCAAGCCGGCCGCACGACGGTCCTGTGTACGGCCAGCGTCGAAGAGCAAACGCCGCCCTGGATGAAGGGACAGGGCCGCGGCTGGGTCACGGCCGAGTACAACATGCTGCCGGGCAGCACCAGCCCGCGAAAGCCGCGCGAGCGCGGCGGCAAGACCGACGGCCGCACGACCGAGATTCAGCGATTGATCGGACGCAGCCTGCGGGCCGTCGTCGATCTCGAAGCGCTCGGCGAGCGCTCGATCACGATCGATTGCGACGTCCTCGACGCCGACGGCGGCACCCGCACGGCGAGCATCACCGGGGCTTTCATCGCGCTGGTCGACGCGCTGCACTCGGTGAGGGGCTTGCTCGGCGATCGCCAACCGCTCAAAGACAGCGTGGCGGCGGTGAGCGTGGGGCTGGTCGAGGGCAAGCCGGCGCTCGATCTCGATTACCACGAGGATTTCGCCGCCGCCGTAGACATGAACGTGGTCATGACCGGCGCCGGGCAATTCGTCGAAGTGCAAGGCACGGGCGAAGAGGCGACGTTCAGCGAGCAGGAATTGACGTCGCTGGTGAAGCTCGCCCGCGGCGGCATCCGCAAGCTGAACGAATTCCAGCAAGCGGCGCTGGGCAAGCAATGGCCGTGGTGTAAAGAAAGTTAGCCACGGATGGAACACGGATCAAACACGGATAACGAAGAGGGGCAGAGGGGCCAAGGGATATAGGTTCAAAGGGGCAAAGGGCGATTGATTCTCAGAATCCCTTTGCACCTCTGCCCCTTGTCCCTTCCCACATCCGTGTTCGATCCGTGTTTCATCCGTGGCCACTAGCAGATGCCGCAACCCTAATTCTGTTGCGGCGCGGCGCCGTTGCGGCGTCGGCCCCCATTCTGCTGCGGCTGGTTCTCGGCGCCGCCAGCGGATGCTTCCGGCGGCTTGTTCGCGGCGGCGGCAGGCTCGTTCTTCTTAGGCCCAAAAGCGCGCTCGATCTGGGCGACCGCGCCCGGCTGGCTGAGCTTGCGAATTCGCACCACCGGCCGAGTCGGCCTGGCCGCCAGGTCGAGTTTCTCGACCATCTCCAGCACGTCGGCCAAGAGAATCTGCGGGGCCGAAATGGCCAGGCTGTTCGAGCGCTCGTCGATGCCCACCGAGAGCATGCCCTTGAACCGCGGAATGTTTTGCGACTTTTCGGGGTCGTCGCTGAGGTAGCTGAACATGGACGAATAGAAGTTGCTCTCGCGCTGTTGCTGCTGCTGGGGCTGCTGCGGGTTGTTTTTTTGCAGGGCCTTGTCGTTGGGACTGAGCAGATCCCGGAACACGTCCTTGACGATCTCCGCGACGTCGACCGACTTGGCGTATCGCAAGGCGACCAATTGGGTGCGGCGCACCGAGTTCGAGTCGGGCGCTTCGCGTTGATCGTAGACGTTGATCAACGACTCGATCTCGGCCAACTGGTTGGCGTCGGCCCCCTGCACGAGGATCGTGTTCGTCACCGGATCGGGCACGAAGGAAAGCGGCCGGCGCTGCGACAACGAACTGCGAGTCTTGGTGCTCGTTTGAGGCCGGTAGCCGTACCAGAACGATTCCAAAACGTCGGTCTTCTTCGATGAGCCGTCGTCCCCCTTTTTGTAGATGTCTTCGAGCAACTCCGCGACGTCCTTGGCGTAGGTGTGCCGCAACGTAAACACTTTGTAGCTCAGCCGCGGCGGCATGATGTCGACCATCAGGTCTTCCAGGCGGTCGAGGGCCTCCGTATCGGCCGATGAGATAATCAGCCCGTAAGGCCCCACCGTGATCTTGACCGGCGCGTGGGCTTCTCGCGGCAGCTCCGGCCTCGGTCCCAGCGGCAAATCGCCGGCCCTGGGGAGCGTCGTTTCGTCGTCAATCGCCTCGGGTTCGTCTTCCATCTCCGCGGCTTCGTCATTCGATTCCGCCGCCGGCTCGTCTTCCGCCGCCGTTGAATTCCCCGCGGAATCGTCCGAGGGGCGTTCTTCCTTGGCCGGCGATTCGGCGTCGTCCGCGACGTTTTCCTCGCGATTGCTTGGGTCCGAAGGTTTATCGACGGCTTCGTCCTCGGCGGGCTGCTCGTTCTCGTCCGGCTTCGCGCGGCTGTCTTGCGCGAAGTAATATCGCGGCCCTTCCAAAGCGCGGCCGTCGGCCGGCTGGCGGCGGGCTTCGGGCTCGGAACGCTTTCGGACCGGCCGCGACGCCTCGGGCTGGGTCTTGCCCCGCGTTTTGTTCAGCGGGCGCTTGGTGAGCGGTTTGCGCCGGCCTTCCCCCGACTCGTCGGTTGGCTCGGCGCGCGGTTCAACGTCGCCCGGTTCAGCATCCCCCGAGTCGACGTCCAACGGATTCGGCGCCACCGAGGGCCAGACTCGCTGGAGCCGCTCCAAGAGCTTTTCGGTTTCCTCGCCGGGCGAGGCTGGAATCACCCGCGTGGTGTGGCCGTTGCGTCCTTCGGGGGCGATCTCGCCGAGCTTCATCAGCAAGGTCTTGACTTCGGCCAATTCGATGTCGTTCGCCCGCAACAACAGGCGGTTGTGCTCGATGTCGGCCTCGACCTGGAAGCGATCAGCGGCGTCTTGTTGCTGCGAACTGCCGCCGCCGTCCATGTAATAGTAAAACGGATAGCGATTGCGGTTGTTGTCGGTCTTCTCGGGGCCATTCATCAACGTGTTGATCGATCCGGCGACGTACTCGGCGCCCAACACGCGGAGCTGGATCACTTCGAAGCGGCGACCCGTGCCGTCGAGCTTATCGACCAACGAGCGGATCAGAACATGGTCGGCCAGCGGCGCGTAGGCGATGATCGCCCGGTTCTTTTGGTCGATTTCCAATCGCGTCGTGGGATCGAGGCTGCCGAGTTCCTTCAAAACTTTGACCAGCGCCTCGGGAGTGACGCCGGCCAGCCGGTAGACCTGCATCTTGTGGATATTGGCCAGCAACCCGGTCGCCGCATCCTGCGAGACGTCGACGACCAGAATCGCCTGTTCGATGATCGCCATCTTGTCGGGCGGGGCATTGGCCAGGATGCTGTTCTCGCGCGAATTGACGGCCAGATAAACTTGCGATTCTTTGTCCTTCTTCGGCGGCGGCTGTCCGCCGGGCTGGCCCTGTTGCTGGGCTTGTTGCTGGGCCATCTGCAGCGCCATCATCGCCTGCCGCGGATCCACCGGCTGATTGCTCTTGGGTTCGATCCCCAACAGCGTTTGCAGGGTCTCCATCACCTCGGCGGCGCGTGTGTGTCTCAAGCGGAATTCGCGAACCAGGCGCTGTTGGCCGGTGTGCGATTGCTCCTCGTCGATCAGTTCGACGACCCGCTGTAAGTTGTCGGCCGTATCGAGCACGTCGAGCCGATTGGTGGTCTTCAGCGCCGTGACCTTGCCATAGGAGGGGCTGAGCATCGGCTTGATCTCTTCGGCGGCGCCTTCCGCCACCATCCAATCGAGATCGATGAAGACCTTGACCAGCTCATGCGGATCGCGCTGGCCCAACTCGGCGATCGTCACTCGCGGCACGAGGCTGGTGTCGAGGTTTTTCAGATTGGCGACGATCAACACGTCGCCGTTGCGCAGCAGCGTGAAGCCCTTGGTGAGCAGCACGGAATTGATCTTGTCGCGGACTTCGTCGACGGTGTAAGGCTTGCGAGTGGTGTAATCGAAGTAGCCGGCCGGGGCTTCCTCCCATTGCAGGCTCATCTCCGAAATGTCGGCCAGCCATTCCAAGACCGAGGGCCAGGGCTGGCCTTTGAAGCTGAACGAGATCTTGCCGTCTTCGCCGGGCCGCACGCGCAGTTCGCCGCGATCGGCCGGCGCCAGCGGTTCGTTCGGCCGTTTGACCGGTTCGGGTTGCTTCGGCTTATTGTCTTCGGGCTTGGCCTCCGGCTTCTCGCCTTCCTTCTTCTCGCCTTCGGCCGGCTTGGCTTCTTCCGGCATCGGCGCGGCGACAACGGGCGGCATTCCGCCGCCGCCGCGCGGCCCGCCGCGGAAACCGCCGCGGCCTTGGGCCAGCGCCGACGAATCGCAAATCAGTACCAGACCGGCCAGCAGGCCACCGACGATGAGCAACGCCTTCGTGGATCGGCTCATTGGGCGAACGCCTCCAATAAGTTCCCGCAACTAAGTTCCCGCGGCCTGGCGATCGAAATACGCCCGCGAAGTAGATATGACCCAAGTTCATTGTAACCGGCGCCCCCCCGCATCGCCAGCTTGAGTCGAACGAATCGATCGCATGTCGAAGGTAACCATCCGCCTTTGCCGAACCACTAGCTCAAAGCGGCCGGTAGCCGCCCGATGCGTCGTGCGGGCATGAAATGGCCTGAATTGCAAGGTTTTTGACGCTGGCGCCGCCCGCTGGGCCGGCAAGCGGCGACATTTAATATAAAACCGGGAGAAGGGGGCGACATTTTTCGCCGCCCCTTCCGGGGCGGAACGACGAGCGTTGTGTTGAAACGCTCCCCATGAGCGGCTAACTTTGAGAGTGGCAGAGCACGCAATCGTGAGTTCGAGGATGGTAGGCGGACATGGAATTAGGCGAAGTGCTCTTCAAACGGGGCCTGCTCGACGAGCGCCAGCTTGAGCTGGTGCGTCAAACCAAGAGCGAGGGGCGGCGGCTCGACCAGGTGGCGGTCGAAATGGGGCTGGTCAGCGAAGAAGCCGTGCTGACTGCGATCGGCGAAGAGATCGGGTTGGAATTCATCGACCTGGCCTCGGCCGACATCGACCTGTCGCTGCTCAAGGATTTCTCCACCCGCTTGATCCATCGGCAGGCGCTGTTTCCCATTCAGCGCCACAACGGTTCGCTCCGCGTCGCCACCAGCGATCCCTTCGATCTGTACCCGCTCGACGAGCTCAGCGCCGCGACCGGGCTGTCGATCGAACCGGTGCTGGCCAGCCGCACCGAGATCGCCAAGCTGATCAAGACCCACCTGGGCGTCGGCAGCGAGACGATCGACGGCCTGATGGCCAAAAAGGCCGAAAGCCCGATTGAACTGCTCGAAGAGATCGAGTCGGACGGCTCGGAGCTGTCCGAAATGGCCCAAGAGGCCTCGGTCGTGCGGTTGGTCAATGAGATTCTGCTGGAAGCCATCGAGTCGCGGGCCAGCGACGTTCACCTGGAATCGCAGGCCTCCGGACTGCGCATCCGCTACCGCATCGACGGCATGTTGCACGCGCAGCCGACTCCGCCCGAGCTCAGCCGCTTTCAACTGGCCATCATCAGCCGCCTGAAGATCATGGCCCGGCTGAACATCGCCGAAAAGCGCCTGCCCCAAGACGGCCGCATCAAGCTCAAGGTTTCCGGCCGCGAGGTCGACGTGCGCGTCTCGGTGATTCCCATGATCCACGGCGAAGGGATCGTGATGCGCTTGCTCGACAAGGGGGGCATGGAGTTCTCGCTGCGGAAGCTGGGCATGGACCCAACCTTGTACCAGACGTTTCAAGAACTGATTCGCCTGCCGCACGGCATCATTCTGGTCACAGGCCCGACCGGCTCGGGCAAAACGACCACGCTCTACAGCGCGCTTTTGGAAATCAAAGACAGCGACACCAAGATCATCACCACCGAAGACCCGGTGGAATATCAGTTGGACGGGATCAACCAGATCCAGGTGCATGCCAAAGTCGGGCTGACGTTCGCGGCATCGCTGCGCGCTATTTTGCGGCACGATCCCGATATCGTCCTGGTGGGCGAAATCCGCGACCTTGAAACCGCCGAGAACGCGATTCAAGCCTCGCTGACCGGCCACCTCGTGTTCAGCACCTTGCACACGAACGACGCCGCCGGCGCTTACACGCGCATGATCGACATGGGGGTCGAGCCGTTCCTGGTGGCCAGCACGGTCGAAGCGGTGATGGCCCAACGGCTGGTGCGCACGCTGTGCAGCGAGTGCCGGCGGCCCTACACGCCGGCGCACGAAGATCTGCCCGGCGATTTTCCCTTCGAGGAATGGCGCGCCGCGGGCACGCCGCTCTACGAACCGGCCGGCTGCCGCGCTTGCCGGCACTTGGGCTACCGGGGCCGCATGGGAATTTACGAACTGCTGGTGACCACCGAGGCCGTGCGGCAAATCGCCCACGAACGGGCCAGCACGTGGAAGTTGAAGCAGGCCGCGATGAACGACGGCATGCGCACCTTGCGCCAGGACGGCTGGAGCAAAGTGATCGCCGGCCGCACGACCGTCGAGGAAGTCATGCGCGTGACCAAGAGCGACCGGATCGGGACGTAGCGCAAGCGTCTCGCTTGTGCGGCGCGTCGCCGGCAAAGCAAGCGAGACGCTTGCTCTACGCCGCGGAGTTGCGGCAAAGAGGTAGAGTCGAGGGGCGAAGGGGAACCATCTGAAAACCACGTGGCGCCATGCCTGACTTCGCCTACGTCGCCCGCGATGCCGCCGGCCAGCGCGTGACCGGCAAACTGAGCGCCGCCAGCGAACGCGAAGCGCTCGGCCAGCTCGGCCAGCGCGCCTTGTTTCCGCTCTCGGTCCACGCGGAACGCTCCGCCGGGCAAACGTGGCGCGGCAGGCGGATCAGCCCGCAGTTGATGGCCATCACCTACGGCCAACTCGGAGATTTGTTGGGCAGCGGCGTGCCGCTGCTGCGCTCGCTGGAGGTTTTGCAGCGGCAAAGCTCGCACGCGGGCCTGGCCGACGTGCTGGCCCAGATCAAGGGGCAGGTCGAAGAGGGCAGCACGCTCTCCGACGCCATGCTGCGTTTCCCTCGCGTGTTCGGCGAGATGGCGGTGAACATGGTGCGGGCCGGCGGCGAAGGCGGCTTTCTCGAGGAAGCCCTGCACCGCGTCTCGGAATTCACCGAGAAGCAAGAAGACCTGAAGGGCCGCACGATGGGCGCGTTGGCCTATCCGATGTTCTTGGCCGTGATCGGCACTTCGGTCGTCACGGTGCTGGTGGTGTTCTTCGTGCCCAAGTTCGCCGAGTTGTTCAGCCAATTGCGCGAGCGCGGCGAGCTCCCGGCCGTCACCGATTGGCTGTTGGCCACGAGCGATCTGCTCCGGCACTGGGGCTGGCTGATTCTGGCGGCGCTTGCGGGCTTGGGGATGTTCGCCAAGACGAAGCTGGCCACCGACGAGGGACGGCTGTGGCGCGATCGCTGGAAGGTGCGAATCCCCGGCGCCGGAAAAATCCTGCTGAATCTGTCGGTGGCCCGGTTCTGCCGAGTGTTGGGCACGCTCTTGCACAACGGCGTGCCGATCCTCAAGTCGCTGGAGATCAGCAGCGAGGCGACCGGCAACCGCATGTTGGCCGTCGCCGTGCAAGAAGCCGCCAAGAACATTTCGGCCGGCGAGACCTTGGCGGCGCCCTTGGCCGCCAGCGGCCATTTTCCCTCGACGATCGTGGAAATGATCGGTGTGGCCGAGGAATCGAACACTTTGGAGACCGTGCTGATCAACATCGCCGACGGACTGGAACGCCGCACCTGGCGGCAACTCGACCTGTTCGTGCGGTTGCTGGAGCCATTGATGCTGTTGGTGCTGGCCGGCGCCGTGTTGGTGGTGGTGATTGCTTTGTTGCTGCCGGTCATCAAAATGAGTACGACGATATGATTCCGGATCTTGAGCCACGGATGAAACACAGATGAAACACGGATACGAAGAGGGACAATGGGATAAACGGACAAAGGGACAAGGGGCGGCTGAATTTCAGGATTCCTTCCCTCTGTCTTTATCCGTGTTCGATCCGTGTTTCATCCGTGGCTAAAATCAGTAACTTTTTAAGAATCAAAAACTCTTTTGAGGAGAGATTTCATGTATCGTCGACCTCGACGCCGCGAGGCGTTCACGTTGATTGAAGTTTTGTTGGTGCTGGTGATTCTCGTGATCCTCGGCTCGCTGGTCGGAATCCAGATTCGCAGCGCGCAGAAGAAGGGCCTGGTGAACGCCGCCAAGACCCAGGTGGGCATGTTCAAGACCCCCTTGGACATGTACCAACTCGATCTGGGGAACTACCCTTCGAGTTCGGCGGGCCTGGAGGCCCTGCGCAGCGCGCCGGGCGACGCCCAGGACTCGAAGTGGGCGGGGCCGTACTTGGAGAAAGCCGTCCCGCTCGATCCTTGGGGCCGCCAATACCAATACGCGAGTCCCGGCAAGCATAATACAGACGGTTACGATGCCTGGTCGCTTGGCCCCGATGGCGCGGATGGCACCGATGACGATGTCGGCAATTGGCAATAAGTCGCCGGCGGTAGGATGGACCTCCGGTCCGTCCGCCCAGGGCGCGCGAGAGTTTTCACGGACGGACCAGAGGTCCATCCTACTGGGTGACGTCCCTCGCTCGCTTGCGCGCCGGCGCGGCGCCTTCGCGCTGCTCGACCAGGGGGCTGACGCCCGCCGCTCGCCTA
>DATNEC010000625.1:0-5695 GCA_035606815.1 Pirellulales bacterium | reverse complement strand
CCGAGGAGGCCGAGGCGGCCGTGAGCGTGATGAGCGGCCAGGCGCGTTATTTCGTGCGCGACGTGATTTCCGCTTTGCGCAAACGGCGCGAGACGCCCACCGAAACCGTGCTGGCCGAGGTGCTCGACAAGTATTGGGAGAGCCGGTTGCAGTGGTACGCCAAGCTCTTGCTTCGCGCGCTGGCCGAGCCGCCCAACCCGGAGACGGTTCGCGCGCCCAAGAAAGCGCTCTAGCGCAGCCTCTTTCGGCCGGTTGCTGCCCCGTAGGATGGACCTCGTAGCCCGTCGTTCGGCCATTCGAGGGGCTGGAGGTCCGTCTTACGCTGGCGGCGGCTCGACAAGCCGGCGCCCCGTCAAGCAGGCCCGCCATTGGAGGGCCGCTTGTGTGCCCCCCGTCAGGCGGTTAGGCTTACTGGTTTGAATTCTGGATGCACGGCGCGTCCGGCGGTTCCCAACGGCGATGTCCCCTCAGGCGGACAAGGAGGCTGCGTTGATCCGAGAGAACTCGGAACTTCCCGTAACGGCGGGTTTCGATTTGACGACGACCAAGACGCCCATCGACCTGACCGAAGAAACTTCGCTCGTCGATTTCTTGCGTGCTCGCGACGGCGGCATGCACGTGAAAGACGCTGCGGCGGCCTTCAAAATCGCGTTGACCGATTTCGTCTCCAGCGGCCGCAATCTTTACGGCCGGATGCTGATGGGCCCCAGCGACGCCGAAGGCGCGGTCGATTACCCGATCGACGGCGGGCTGCGGCAGATGATCATTCTGGCCTCGAACAACTACCTGGGCCTGACCACCCATCCCAAGGTCATCAAGGCCGCCCAAGACGCGGCCGCCCGCTACGGCACCGGGGCCGGCAGCTCGCCGCTTTTGGTCGGCACGTTCACCGTCACCAAAGAACTCGAAACGAACCTCGCCGAATTCAAAGGCTGCGAAGAAGCCTGCCTGTTCGCCACCGGCTACTCGGCCAATATCGGCGTGATTTCGGCCTTGGCGGGCAAGGAAGATCTGGTCGTGCTCGACCGCCTGGCCCACGCCAGCCTGGTCGACGGGGCGAAGCTCTCCGGCGCCCGCGTGAAGGTCTTCCGCCACAACGACGCCGAGCATCTCGATCACGTCTTGCGCCGCAACGCGCGGGCGGCGTTGAAGCTGGTCTGCATCGAAGGCATCTACAGCATGGACGGCGACATGGCGCCGCTCGCCGAAATTCACGAGGTCGTGCGCCGGCACGATGCGGTGCTGCTTGTCGACGAGGCGCATTCCACCGGCGTGCTGGGCGACGAGGGCCGCGGCATCGCCGAGCATTTCGGTCTCGAAGGGCAAATCGATCTGCATGTCGGCACCTTGAGCAAGGCCCTAGGCGCCTGCGGCGGGTTCGTCGCCGGGTCGAGCGAATTGGTGACCTATCTGCGCTATTTCGCGCGCTCGGCCATGTTTTCCACGGCGGCCTCGCCGATGGTCACCGCGGCGGCCAACGCCGCGCTCGACGTGATTCGAGACGAGCCGCAATTGCGCCGGCAACTGTGGGACAACTGCCGCTTCATGCACGGCGAATTGAAGCGACTCGGTTTCACGCTCAACGAGGCGCCCAGCCCGATCATTCCGGTGATCGTCGGCACGATGAAGGGCCTGCGCGAAATGACGTTGGAACTGCACCGCAACGACATTTGCGTCAACTCGGTGCCGTTCCCCGCCGTCGCGCATGGCAGCGAGCGGCTGCGGATCAGCCTGACCGCCAACCACACTCGCGAGCAGCTAGCGCTAGCCGTCGAACGGATCGCCCAAGCCGGCCGCAACGCCGGCGTGATCTGAACAAATGGAAGCGAATGGCGGCGAGCGATCATGTCGACCTTTGCGGCGAAGGACGGGCGTTGGCAGTTCGCGATGCGCGACCTTTTGGCTTGGACGTGGTGCGCCGGGGCAATCGCCGCAGCCGCGCGTAACGGACTAGCGTCGCTGGCCGTATTCGGAATTCCGCTTTCCATCCTCGGCTATCAGGTCATCGCCCGGCCGAAGGACTGGCACTGGCCTGGCTGGCGAAAAACAACGCTGCGCTTTTTGCCAGCTTTCGGCTGCGGCGTTCTGGTCGTCGTCTTACTGCTCGCCGGAGTCCGGCCGCTGGACGCCGCAAGCGGGATGGCGCTGCAGGGCGGCGTGTTGTGGAGCCTCGCGCTCGGCGCGTCGAGACGCCGCATCTGGCGAGCGCTGGTTCCGGCGCCGCTGGTCGCGTTCGCCTATTTAGTGGCCTGCGCGAGTTGGCCGCAGAGCATGGAGCGTTTCGTCCGCGGCGTGCCGGGGAGCGTGTTGCTGCAAGACGTGCGAGGAGGACGCAACGGCGTGCAACTTTTCCACGATTTCAACTACTCGTGGCCCGGGCCGAACACGGCTTTGATCGAAAGCTACTTGGGGCCGACCGGACCCGAATGGGAGGGGCGATGGTATTTAAGCTCGGGCTATGCGGGCCAAGATGAGCGGGTCAATCGGCGCTCGATCATTCGCGAGGCCGATTTGCCCGCGATCCTGGCGATGTTGGCCTCGGACCAGTCGCGACGCCAGGCGCTCGTATGCGTCACGACGCCGAAGAATCTGGCTCGTGTTCATCAGGGGCTGCTGCTCGTTGCATTGAAAAGCTTTGGATATCCCGAAGGCTACAGTGCCGAGAGTTGGTGGAGCAAGCACGAACCGGCGTTTCGAGTCATCGACGACCCGGCCGAGGCTGCGCGAATGGTGCTCGGATGGCGGAATGCGATCCAGCGATTGGCGGAGGCAGATTCCCATTCGGCATCCTCGCCGGACGATGTTATTTGGCGGCAATTGGATGCGGCATACCTTCAGGAAATGGGCATGTGGGGCGGCGATGACGACTTCAGCGAGGCCTATTACCTGGCCAATATCTCCTCACAGTCGCGCAGCGACGCCGATGGAAAAGCTGAACGGCCGGGCCACAACAACATCGCTTTGTGGGATCGATCGCCCACGGCCGGGACGCGCGCTCCCAAAGCGCCGGCCCGGGGGCGATAGTCGACGAGTTCGGACATGCGCCCGACCGCACCGCCGACGGAACGAAGCTTTCGCCGGGAGCCAAGACCCGCCCGGCGGCCAAGGCAATACGCCGCCGATAATCATCACGCCGCCGATCAACGTCTCTTTCCCGGTCGGACCGCCGCCGGGCGACCAGCACGTCTATTTGCCGCCGATAGAAGTCGCTCCGGTTAGTCCGCCTCCGCCCGCCGCGCCGTCGACGCCGTCGAATCAGCCATTCATCAACTCGCTCTACCAGCAATTGCTCGATCGTGCGGCGGAGCCCGAGGCGCTGGCGCACTGGTCGAAGCTGCTCGACGAAGGCGCCTCGCGCCCGTCGATCGCGTCGGACATCGAGTCGAGCCCGGAGTTTCGGCGAGACGAAGTGCAAAGCGTGTTTCGACAGTACCTCGGCCGCGATGCCGATTCGGCGGCGCTCGACTTATTCGCCGAGCGCTTAGCGGCGGGCGAGACGGTCGTCGCCATCGACGCGCTCCTAATTGTGAACGAGCATCCGGCCGAACTCACCGATATGCGCCAACCGTTCCATAACATCCTTGACCGCCAACGACGTCTTGTCACCCCAAGAAAAGATAGCAATACCGTCGCATGAAAGCTCCCTGTTGCCCGTTCATGATCTGCGACTAATCGCGTTTTTGTCGCTCGAACGGGATTTCGAAAACAATATCAAGTTCTTGTCCGCCCTCGCCCGCCTCGCCGCCTTGATCGACGCCGTCGGAGCCGATGCTGTAAACCTTATAGCCGCCGGAATCGACGTAGTAGCGCAGCGGGGCGCCGTCGAACGGATCGACGGGCGGTTGATCGAGAACATCCGGCACGAGCTGGTCAAGACCCTCTGGCGCTTCGCCGTGAACGCGGCGATAGCGCTCGATGGCGATTGCGCTGCGCGCCGCGGCTTGTCGGGCCTGGGTGCGGCAAACGGCGTTGATGAGGGCTTGCCAGGAAGGCATTGTCAGGTACGTGATCGGACAACGCCAGCGCGCGGTCGACGAGCTTCTGAATGCCTCAGTCTCCTCTTCCGCTTGCATGATCGCGTCGCGCAGCGGTAGGCGTCGCGATTGCGAAGCGGCGACGAGCTTTTCCATCAGCTTGAGATACGCCAGTTCGTCGATGTTGCGCAGCGGGCGCCAGCGGCGCGTCGGGGAAGCATGCGGCCCCAAGATCGACGGGTCTTCGAACTGCCCGATTCCCATCGCGCGCGTTCCCAACAGGGCGCGGCGAAGGGCGGCTGCTTCGTCGATGGCCGCCAGATCTCGATCGAACGCAAGCAAATCCTGCTCGGGAAAATCGCTCGCCGGCAGAAACCGCTCGATCTGCGAGCAAGCGACGCCATTCATGGCGACCCGCACCAATTGCGAAACGAACAGCGGTTGCCGTTCGAAACTGCGGGCGGCGGCGAAGATCGCCCGCACCGATTCGGCCGCCGCGTGCGGATCGTTGCGACGGATATGGACCTCCGACTCCAACTTGAGCAGTCGCACGGCGCCGCGCACATGTTGTATGTGCGGGAGCAACGCCGAGGCGACGGCGCCGTCGCCGGCGGAAAACGTCAGCGGAAAGCGCGCCTCGCCCCCTGGCTCCGACGCTCGGTGCATCTTCGCCAGCGGGTCGCGGTACTTGGCCAGGAAGGCTTCGGCGGCTTCGAGTTGCGGCCAAGGCTCGCCGGGCGGCGGAACGGCGCCGCCTTCGCCGACGTCGGGCAAATCCGCGGCGTCGTTTCCATAAGCGGGCGAGTCGAGCACGGCGAACGCGCCGAGCCAAAGCTCGGTCGTGTCTCGCTCCTTGGGCGGAAAGGCATACAACGCATCCAGGTCCGCGGCCGTCACTGGTTGGCCGGCCGCTCGAAGCTTGGCGAGTTCCGCATCGAGCTGGCGTATGCTGACGAGCGAGCCGATCGTAAACACCGCCGCGAGCAAGAGCAGCATCGCCAGCGCCGCGACCAAAACGATCGTGCCCATTCCCATGCCGCGCCGCTTAGGCACACTCGCTTCTGTTTGCTCTAACGTCGCCAAGTGCAGGCTCCTTCGCGCGGAAGATCGACCGCAGACCTCATGGTAAGAGACCGGTCGGGGCGCCGTCAAAACTCGACCCCTAACCGCTCCAAGATGTCTTTGATCTTCAGCGCCGTCTTGAAAAACACCGTGCCATCGGGCCACGCGACGGGCGCGGACCCATTCTCGCTTTTCGTCAGCGACTCGGCCACCGCCAGCAAGATCGGTTCGCCCTCGAACAAGGCCAACGTTTTGAGCTTTGCCTCGATATATTCGGGCGTCCAGAAGCCCACGATTTCCAACAACATGCGGCGGCCATCGGCGTGCTGAAAGACGAAGTCGGGGATGAAGATGTGCTGGCCGCGGTGCAAGACCTCCGCTTCGCGCGCCAGCGTCCAACCGTCGCGCGGCGGCCCGCCCCAGCGCTCGGCGAAGGTTTCTTCGACGCTCGAATCGAACTCCTCGGGCGGCGGCAGATGGCTCCGCAGGCCGTCTTGCGCCGTCAGTTCCAGACGGTTTTGCCAACCCCGTCCCGGTGCGCGGAGCACGGCGTGCATCCGCCAGCCGCGGCAAGCCACCAGCGCCGGCAGAAAGCGGGCCATGGCCGCGCCGTAACGCCGCGTCTCGCGCAGCACCGAGGCCGGCCCATCGAACCGCAG
>DATNEC010000619.1:0-4302 GCA_035606815.1 Pirellulales bacterium | reverse complement strand
GCGAAAGGCACCCAACCAGACCGCCATCGCTGAGGCGTTTCTTGCCGACGAAGAACGGCAGCAATCGGCCTGGCTCGATGCGCAGCGGCAAAAGTCGCCTGAAACCGCCGCCCGCGCGGCAGACGCCCTCGCGTTCTTGCAAATGTGCGATGCGCTGAGTCTGTGGCTTTGCTGTTCGCAGCACCCCAGCCCTCAGACGTTCGCCTTGGCTGGCGCTCCCGCCGTCACCTTTCGCTCCGACGCCGAATTCTCGGTCACAGCATCGCCTTGGCCGTTTCTGGCCGACCGTTTCGAGTTGGAGGCGGTCGGGCGATCGATTCCGGCAATCCGGTACGAAACCCCGGCCGCCCTGGCCACTGCGCCCGCCCAACCGGCAAGAATGCGGTGGTCGTTCTCGCGGTTTTGCAAAAAAACTTGACCCTCCGCCAAAAGTCCAAGTAAACTATTAAGTTCGGGAGTTTTCATTTCCTCGGGGCTGTCGTGGAAGGTCTGAATCTATGCGTGCCCGCCCTGGCAAACCGGGACTGGTGTTCTGCTTGACGGCGGCCCTGCTCTGGGCCGCGGGCGGTTCGGCGCCGGCACAAGCCCCCAAGGCTGCAAAGCGCCCGGCGAGCAAGTCAGCCGCCGAGGCCGCCGGCCGCTTCCGGGCGCTGGCCCCCGGCGTCGAGGTCACGATTCCAGCCGAGAAAGACTTCGAGGCGGTCTCCAGCCGCCACGATCTGGTGGAGGTTCTGGCGTCCGATCCCGAGTATGGCGCTCGGCCCGCCGCCAAGCGGACCTCTCCGGCCAAAGACGTGAAATTCGCCCACGACGTGTGGGCGCTCGAATTCACGTTCAAGCCGATGCGATTGATCGAGGTCGACGTGCCTTCCAAGCAGGGCCGTTTCGATCGGAAGCAAATTTGGTATCTGATCTATCGCGTGAAAAACAGCGGCAAAACGCTGCATCAAACCACGACGCCCGACGGCAAAGTGAGCGTGGCGGAAATCGATTCGCCCCAGCCGATTCGCTTCATTCCCGAATTCCGGCTCGAAAGTTGGGACACCGGCAAGGTCTATCCCGACCGCATCATTCCGGTGGCGATTCCCGAGATCGAAAAGCGGGAAGACGCCAGTCGCCGGCTACTGAACGCCGACAAGGTGTTGCCCGAGAATCCCTCGCGGCTGTTCAACACGATCGAAATGGAGCGAGAAATCCCGGCGAGTCCGGCGGGCCAAGATCTGGGCGTGTGGGGTGTGGCGACCTGGGAAGACATCGACCCGAACACCGACCATTTCTCGGTCTACGTCAAGGGCCTGACCAACGCCTATCGCTGGGAAGACGCGAAAGCGGGCGAACCGCCGGCTTATGTCTTCAAGAAGGGCGACGCTCCGGGCGCCGGCCGCAAGTTGCAGCAAAAGACGCTGCGGCTGAACTTCTGGCGCCCGAGCGATAAGTATTATGAGCACGAAGAGGAAATCCGCTACGGCTACTACGAAGATTCCGGCGACGAGCGATTCAACCTCAAGCCGGAAGAGAAGGTTGACTATCTCTGGGTTTATCGCTAAACATAGGGATTCGTCGCCAACCGTTGGCGGCCAATAGGGGGCAGTCCAAGCGGCTGTTTGCAAAGCGGAGATAGACGACCATGGCGCATAAAAAGGGACAAGGCTCCAGCCGCAACGGCCGCGACTCGAACGGTCAGCGTCGAGGGGTGAAGCGGTTCGGTGGTCAGCAAGTTTGGGCCGGAAACATTTTGGTCCGCCAGGTCGGCAATCGTTTCTTTCCGGGCAAGGGCGTGGGCCAGGGCAACGACTACACGCTGTTCGCCTTGGTCGACGGCTATGTTCAGTTCGATCGCGGCGGTCGCCGGGTCAACATCGTCGACGCGCGTTGAGCGTCCGCTGAACTCGCACGGCCTCTCTGCCCTATGTTTGTCGACCGCGTCAAGATCCAAGTGCAAGGGGGCCAAGGCGGCAACGGTTGCGTCAGCTTTCGGCGCGAGAAGTACATTCCTCGCGGCGGGCCTGACGGCGGCGACGGGGGCGACGGCGGCAGCGTGATCATCGTCGCCGAAGCGGGCGTCGACAGCTTGGCCTCGCTCTCTCAGCGCAAACATTGGAAAGCACCCTCGGGAGAACCGGGCAGCGGCTCGAATCGCCACGGCGCCAGCGCCGACGATCTCGTGATTCGCGTACCGCCCGGAACGATGGTCGTCGACGAAGCCGGCGGCTTTACCCTGAAGGATCTGACGCACGCCGGCGACCGGGTGATTGCGGCGCAGGGCGGGCATGGCGGCAAGGGCAATCTGCGATTCAAGACCTCGACGAACCGCGCTCCTCGCGAAAGCACGCCGGGCGAAGCCGGGCAAGTCCGCGACGTCATGCTCGAGCTGAAAGTCATCGCCGACGTCGGTCTGATCGGCAAACCGAACGCCGGCAAAAGCACGCTCTTGAGCCGGCTCTCGCGCGCCCGGCCCGAAATCGCCGACTATCCATTCACGACCAAGTTTCCCAATCTCGGCCAGGTGCGAATCGACTTCGAGCGTTCGTTCGTCCTGGCCGACATTCCGGGCCTGATCGAAGGCGCTCATGCCGGACACGGGTTGGGGCACGAATTCCTGCGGCACATTCAACGCGCCGGAATTCTGGTCCATCTTGTCGAGCCCGAGCCGATGGACGGCAGCGATCCGCTGGTCAACTACCACGTGATTCGCGACGAGTTGAAGTTGTTCGACGCCGCGCTGGTCGAACGCCCCGAAATCGTCGCCGTCTCGAAGGCCGAGTTGCCCTCCGCGGCGGCAGTGGGTCGCCGCCTGAGCGAGGATTTGGGCCGCGAGGTGCTGGCCATCTCCGCGGTGACGGGCGCCGGGCTCGATAAACTGTTGTATGCGGTCGGACGAGAACTCGACGATCAGCGGCGGCAGGAGGTTTCTTAGTTCAGTCGGGTCAATCCACGAATGACCGCATCCCCTCGTTTTCCCCTGGTGGCCGTCGATATCGGCAACAGCCGGATCAAGTTCGGCTTGTTCGAGACCGCGCCGTCGCTTGCGCCAGGCGCCGATTTGCCGGTTCCTGCCCGAACCTTGGAACTGGAACCGCAGTTGGCCCGGTTCGATGAAATCGGCGAATGGCTGGCACCCGCCGCGGGGCCGGCGGCGACGGCCTGGTGGATCGGCAGCGTCCAGCGCAGCGTGACAGTAACGCTGGTCGATTGGCTGCTTGGAAACGACGTGCGGCGAACGACCTTGTTGACCGCCGCCGATTTGCCGCTGGTCGTGCGTTTGCCGCGGCCCGACATGGTCGGCATCGATCGTCTGCTGGCCGCCGTGGGGGCCAATCGCCTGCGGACCGCCGACAAGCCGGCGATTCTCGTCGATTTAGGAACGGCGATTACCGTCGACCTCATCTCGCCGGCCGGAGAGTTTCTCGGCGGAGCGATCTTGCCCGGCATCGGCATGTCGGCACGCGCGTTGCACGAATTCACCGATCTGCTTCCTCTGCTGGAAATGCAGGCCCTGGCCGAGCCGCCGCCCGCGCTGGGAACGAACACCAGCGACGCGATGCGGTCGGGCATCTACTGGGGCGCGGTCGGCGGCGTCAAACAGTTGATCGAACTGTTGTCCGAATCGGTGAAGGGCGCGCCGGAGATCTTGCTGACCGGCGGCGCCGCACCGGCGGTGGCGGGTTTATTGGGCCCTTCGGCCAGCTACGCGCCCCATCTCACCTTGGCCGGAATCGCGCTGGCCGCGGCCCGATGACTCGCAAAACCTTCTGCGTCATGCTGACGCCGCCGGGCCGAGGCGCGATCGCCAGCGTGCTGGTCGATGGGCCGCGGGCCGCCGAATTCGCCGGCCGCTTTTTTCGATCGGCCGGCGGCAAGCCTCTCGCCGGATATGCTCTCGACGCCATCGCTTTCGGCCGCTGGGACTTCGGCCCAGGAGAGGATTTGGTGGCTTGCCGCCGCTCCGAGCACCGCGTGGAGATTCACTGCCACGGCGGCCAGGCGGCGGTTGGCGCCTTGCTCGAATCGTTGGCGATGGCCGGCTGCCAAACCGTGTCGTGGACCGAATGGCTCGCCAACCAGCCCGAGGATCGGATTCAGTCGCAGGCCGCCCTTGCACTCGCGCATGCCCCCACCGAGCGCACGGCCGCCATCCTCCTCGACCAGTTCTCCGGAGCCTTCGGCTCGGCGATCAATGAAGTCTTGCGCCTGCTGGAGTTTAGCGATGCGAACTCCGTGGCCGCAGCACGGACCTCGTTGGAAGCGCTTCAGTCGAGAGTCCCGTTGGGGCGCCATCTCACCGAGCCGTTCCTAGTCGCG
>DATNEC010000609.1:0-6325 GCA_035606815.1 Pirellulales bacterium | reverse complement strand
GTGCGGTTGGGCGCCTTCGAGGCCACCGACTTCGGCCAGCTTTTCGACCGCACCTACGCGCTCCCCTGGGAACAATGGCTGGGCGCCGACGCCGCCTTTCCGGTCAACGGACGCTCGGTCAAGTCGCAACTGTCGAGCGTGCCGGCCTGCCAGAAGATCGTCAAGAAGGCGATCGTCGAAAAGCTCAAGTCGGTCTATGGCGGCGTCTGGCTCGAAGAGACCGGGCCGCTGTACACGGCGGAAGTCGCGCTGCTCGACGACATCGCCACGCTGACGCTCGACACGAGCGGCGCCGGGCTGCACAAGCGCGGCTATCGAACGCTGGTCGGCGAGGCGCAGCTCAAAGAGACGATGGCCGCGGCGCTGGTGATGCTCAGTTTCTGGCGGCCCGACCGGCAACTGGTCGATCCTTTTTGCGGCTCGGGCACGATCCCGATCGAAGCGGCCCTGATCGGCCGCAACATGGCGCCGGGCTTGAATCGCTCGTTCGCCGCCGAGAGCTGGCCGGCGATCTCGGCGGCGTTTTGGGAGGCCGCCCGAGAAGAGGCCCGTGAGTCGATCGAGCCAGATTTGCCGCTGCGGATCATCGGCACGGACAACAGCGAAGAAGCCTTGAGCCTGGCCCGTTACCATGCGGAACAGGCCGGAGTGGCCGAACAAATCCACTTTCAGCAGCGCGACTTTCACGACCTGACGAGCAAGAAGGAACACGGCTGCGTGATCTGCAACCCGCCCTATGGCGAGCGGCTGGGCGACCACGACGAATTGGAGGATCTCTATCGGTCGATGCCGACCGTGCTGCGGCGCCTCAAAACCTGGTCGCACTATATCCTCACGGCCTACCCGGATTTCGAGAGTCTGGTTGGCCGCAAGGCCGACCGCCGCCGCAAGCTCTACAACGCCCGAATCGAATGCACGTACTACCAGTTCTACGGGCCGAAGCCCGGCACGTACCTGGCGCCCGACGCCGTGCAGCCGCGAGAGGAGGACGGCCGCGAAGAGGGGAATGCGGAACGCGGAGCGGAGCCGTCGGCGAGCGGGGGGCGTCAGCCCCCTGGTCTGGACGCGGAATGCGGACTGCGCAGTTCTGAGGAGCGCGGAGCGGAGGCGTCGGCGAGCGGGGGGCGTCAGCCCCCTGGTCTAGACGCGGAACACGGATTGGAGCAAGGGAAGCAGAAAACGCGAGTCGCGACGCCCCGGCCGGCGTTCGGCGGCTTGTCGGCCAAATCTCGCGAACAGGGCGAGCTATTTGGTCGAAGGTTGACCGCGCGAGCGCGGCACCTGCGGCGCTGGCCGAAACGCGGCGTCACCTGCTACCGCCTCTACGATCGCGACATCCCCGAAGTGCCTCTAGCCGTCGATCGCTACGAAGATTGCCTGCACATCGCCGAATACGAGCGGCCGCACGATCGCTCGCCCGGCGAGCATGCCGATTGGCTCGACTTGATGGCCCGTACGGCGGCCAAAGTATTGGAAGTGCCGCCGGCCAACGTGTTCATGAAGCGTCGCGAGCGGCAGCGCGGCACGTCGCAGTACGAGCGCTTCGCCGAAGCCGGCCATACGCTCGACGTCGACGAAGGGGGCTTGAAATTCCGCGTCAATCTTTCCGACTATCTCGACACGGGATTGTTCCTCGACCATCGCATCACTCGCTCGATGGTCCGCGACGCCGCGGCCGGCAAACGGTTTTTGAACCTGTTCGGCTACACTGGTTCGTTCACCGTCTATGCCGCGTCCGGCGAGGCGGCGACGACCACGACGGTCGATCTGTCGAACACCTATTTGCAATGGGCGCAGGACAACTTGCATCTCAACGGGCTGTTGAGCCGCCGCCATCGTTTCGTCCGCGACGACGCGCTGAGCTTCTTGAAGTTTCACCCGCCCGGTCTGGCCTACGATCTGGCCGTGGTCGATCCGCCGACCTTTTCCAACAGCAAGAAGACCGACGACGTGTGGGACATTCAGCACGATCACGCCGAATTGCTCAACAGGCTCGTCGACTTGATGGCGCCGGGCGGCGTGATCTTTTTCTCGACCAATTCGCGCCGCTTCAAGCTGGCGGAAAGCGAACTGAGGCGCTTGGCGATTCGCGAAATCAGCCGCCAAACGGTCCCCGAGGATTTTCGCAACCAGCGTATCCACCGCTGCTGGCGGATGACAGTCGGCGACACGGCTTAGCAGCCGTAGCATCGACGATCTCCAACGGCAGACTAAATAAATGCGCCACTTGCGAAGCGAGGGCGCGCTCTGAAGGCAGCACATCCTCGCTGCAGAAATGCTGGCTAGGTGACGAGTCCGGCAGCCTTGAGGCGGTGAAGGTACTCCACTTCCTCCTTAAAATAACGCGAGCGCTTAGCGGCTACGATAACGTTGTCATCGGATCCGGAGTCAAGAAACAACGATATCGCGATTTGAAAGCTGCCATGCGGCTCGTACTGTTTCCAGTCGCCGCTTTGAGCGACGTCGCGTGTGATAACAAAATGTTCTTCAGGGTTGCGGCGAATCAATCGGGCCGGAATTGATCCGCGAAATTCCAGTCCGGCGGTATTTATTGTTCTGATATCCAGCGCCCAATCGACGTTTCCATAGAACAAACGATTGCTGGCATCGAACGCGACATTTCGTTCGTGGTCGCCGTGGCTCACGTTTCTATTGAAAATGAAGCCCCCACAGTAACCCGTCAACGTGACGCGCCGGAAGGCGCACCCGCTTAAGATTGCCGGGGCGCGACTTAACCGTAAACCGTCGACGATCACCTCGTCGAAAATGGCGCCTGTAGCAGAGAAGCTGTTCGTTTTGCAGTTCGCCAAGCGAAGGTTTCGCGCCGTCGATCGAAAAGCCGGCGCCCCGTAGGTTGCAAGGCCTTCGCCGATGAACTGGCAGTCAATAAATTCCAGATTCTCCAGAGTTACGTTCTGACTCCAATGCAGCGCGTTAAGCCGTTCTTTTGGCCCGAGCAGTACGGGGCAATTCTCGCGAGATACCATTTGATTCTTAAACGACTGCATAGTTGCTCAGAGCTTTGCCCGATGAAAAATTCACGCGCATTATTCGACGCGCGTTTCGGCCGGTTTCTTCTTTTTCTTCTTCTTGCGGCGCTCCTTTTCGAGCTCCAGTTCGCCGATCCGCCAGGCGAGACGGCCGTACAGCCGCGCGACGATGAACATCACGGCCGCCAACAGCGGCGGAGCGGCGAACACCGCCAAAACGGGCGAAAGGAGGCCGGCGAGCAGCCCCAGCCCGGCGACGAAGGCGGAGACCGCGAGCGATTCGAACGCCACGGCGCCCCAGGCCCACCATAATTTCGGCAGGCTGCCGAGGATCACCGGCGAGTAGGGCGTCATCGGACTATCGGCTTCCAACGCCGATAACAAGAAAAAGGGAAACGTAACGGCGGTCACCAAAAACGTGGCAATGCTTCCCCACAGCGGTCCGGCCAACAAGCCGATCGGCCAGCCGAGCGCCGCGGCCAGCGCGGCGCCCAGAAAGAACTCGAAAGCGATGTAGATCAACGGCGCAATCCGCTCGCGCCAGCCTTCCTCGGGCCACTGCGTGACGTCGTTTTCGCCCGCCGCCGTGTCTTGCATGATGCTCATCGCGCAGGCGGCGGCGTACGACATCGACCAGACGAAGGCCCACACAAGCGGTACGATCAGGTAGACCAGAAGCGACGAACCGAATTTGTTCAGTCCCGAGCTAAGATAGGCGGCCGCGGCGGCCAACACGCACAGCGGAATCAGGAACATCGACAGCGTAAGCCAGTTGCCCAGCGCCGACCGCTGCCAGGGAAACGTCAGCACGCCGCTGAGGAGCCACCATCGCGGCGCCTCGGCCGCTGGCGGTTCGGCGGGCAGAGTGCCCTGCACCAACAGCAACTCCGGCTTGACTTCGGCCCGCACTGGCTCGACGCCGACATGGTACTGGCCGGGCGATTTCAACTCCTTGACCTTTTCGGGCTTCGGCGGCGGGGGAACGACGATCACCACTTCGCAGTCGGGGCAGCGCACGCGCTTTCCGACGTAGCTCACGCGAGGATGAAGCCTCGCCCCGCAGGTCGGACAGAGCAGAAGAAATACGTCGGGCTGCTTGATCGGCTCGCCCGTCTCGTTCACTTTGTATTCGCCCGGATCGCGGGCCGGCTTGGGCGGCGCCGCGGGTTCTTCGGGATGCGGCACCAACACGGCCGCGTAGCAATCGGGGCAGCGCACGCGGCGGCCGGCCTTTTCGACGCGCGGGTGCAGCACGGCGCGGCACGTCGGGCAGGTGACGCGCACATAGCGTCGTTCGTCGTCGCTCGGATATTGACTCATCGTGGGGGGTGAGCCGCGAAAGCGTCAGAAAGGCCAGCTAGGTGGATTGGACATCGAAACGAGCGCCGCGGCAAGTTTTCTTCCAATTGGGGGTCGCGGACAACTGGCCCGGCGAACTCCGCCGGGCTACAACGTAAAGCGTCTGGGCAAGAGCGTTCGGGACTATTCAGAAGTTTCCAGGAGCATTCGCCGATGAAGAACCTCCCTCTCAAGCTGTTTGCATTCTCGCTGCTTCTGACGTCGAGCGTCGCCGCCGAGCCGGCGGACAAATCCGCCGCTAAGCCGGCTCCTGCCGCCAAACCGCAACCGATGAACGTCTTGTTCCTGATCGCCGACGATTTGAATTGCGATCTGCACTGTTACGGTCATCCGAGCGTAAAGTCGCCGAACATCGACGCCCTGGCCGGGCGCGGCGTGCGATTCGAGCATGCTTACTGCCAGTTTCCGCTGTGCAGTCCCAGCCGCAGTTCATTCCTCACCGGCCGCCGGCCCAATGCGACGAACGTCCATACGAACCCCGGCGCCGGGCGATTTTCGACCGACTACAGGCCGATGCCGCACTTCCGCGATTTCATCCCCGACACGGTGACGATGCCGCAACAGTTCCGCCAACACGGCTACAAGACCGCGCGCGTCGGCAAACTGTACCATTACGGCGTGCCGGGGCAAATCGGCACCAGCGGCCTGGACGACCTGGAGTCGTGGGATTATTTCGTGAATCCCGCGGGCCGAGACAAGGCCGAAGAAAACAAAATCTTCACGCTCACGCCGCGCAGCTACGGCGCCACGCTGAGCTGGCTCGCCGTCGCCGGCGCCGACGCGGAGCAGACCGACGGCCTGAGCGCCGCCGCGGCCGAAAGTCTGCTGGAGGAGTACAAGGACGGGCCGTTTTTCCTCGCCGTCGGCTTCTTCCGCCCGCACACGCCCTACGTGGCCCCCAAGCGGTACTTCGAGCAGTACGACGCAGAGGGAATCAAGCTGCCGGTCCAGTCGGCCGACGATCGCCGGCGCGCTCCGGCCCCGGCTTACGCCAGCGCCAAGAAAGAGCAGGAGACGATGGACGACGACCTGCGGCGCGAGGCGATCCGGGCCTACTGGGCCTCGATCTCGTTCATGGACGCCCAAGTGGGCCGCGTGCTCGCGGCGCTCGATCGACTGGGGCTGGCCGACCGCACGATCGTCGTATTTACCAGCGACCACGGCTACCACATGTACGAGCACGGGTTGTGGCAGAAGATGAGCCTGTTCGAGAACTCGGCGCACGTGCCGCTGATCGTCGCCGCGCCGGGCGCCGCGGGCAACGGCAAATCGAACGCCGGGCCGGTCGAATTGGTCGACATTTACCCGACGCTCGCCGATCTCTGCGGCTTGCCCGCGCCCGAATATCTCGACGGGGCGAGTCTGCGGCCGGCGCTCGACGATCCCTCGAAGTCGGTCAAAGAGGCCGCCTACACGCAGGTGCGGCGCGGAAACTTCGACGGCCACAGCATCCGCACGGCCCGGTGGCGCTACACGTTGTGGGACGACGGCCGCAAGGGCGAGCAGTTGTACGATATGCAATCCGACGGCGGCGAAACGACGAACCTGGCCGGCGACCCGCAACACGCCGAAACGGTCGCCCGGCTCAAGGAGCAGGTGCGCGATTATGCGAAGCGCGGGCTATTCCAGGCGCCGAAGCAGCGCTAGCGAATCGCGATCGTCGGGATCCATCGCCAGCGCCGCCCGCAGACTCGCCTTCGCGGCGGCGCGGTCGTTGCGGGCCAGGTGCAACAGCGCCCATTGATAATGCACGGCGCACGCTTCGGCGCCGTCGTCGATGGCCCGTTGGAAATCGGCGGCGGCCTCCTCGAAGCGGCCGGCGTCGCGAAGCAGCATCCCGCGGTGCAGCGAGGCGGCCGCCAGCCGCGGGTCGAGCGCCAGCGCATGAGTGTAATCGTCGAGCGCGTCGTGGCGGCGATCGAGGGCGGCATAGGCCAGGCCCCGATTGTAAAAGCATTCGGCGCTCGCGGGCTCCA
>DATNEC010000603.1:0-5802 GCA_035606815.1 Pirellulales bacterium | reverse complement strand
TTCAAAATCCGCTGCAACAGATCTTCGTAGGAAATGCCCGTTCGCTCGGCTGATTCAGCGAAGTCTTCGCCGTAGGCCAGGTTCGGGTTCGGATTCACTTCCAGCAGGTAGACCTTGCCCTCTTCGTTGAGCCGAAAGTCGAGCCGGGCGTAGCCGCTGAGGCCCAAGATGCGATAGACCCGCTTGCAGAGATGCGGCAAGCGCTCTTTCACTTCGCGAGGCAGAGCTTCGGCCGCCGCGGTCGTGATGCCGTGCTTGGCCTGATACTTGGGATCCCACTTGACCTTGGCCGTCGCGATATGGGCCACGCCTTCGGGCATGTTGCTGAACAGCATTTCCCAGATCGGAAAGGTCGTCAGCCGCAGGTTGCCCATCACGCCGACGTACAGCTCGCGCCCCTCGATGTATTCTTCGACCAGGGCGTCGCTGCCGACTTGCTCGTGGATGAACGTCACGCGGTCTGCCAGCTTTTCGTCGTTGGACACGATCGATGCCTGCGCGATGCCGAGCGAGGCCTCTTCGGTCGCCGATTTGACCAACAGCGGAAACTTCAGCCGCTTCGGCCGCCGGACCACCTTGCCCTTGGGGAACACGGCAAAGTCGGGCGCCGCGATGCGGTGATAGGAGAGAATCTTTTTGCACAGCGCCTTGTCGTGGGCCAGCATCAGCCCGCGCGGGCCGCAGCCCGTGTAGGGCTGCTGCATCAGTTCGAGAAAGCTCACGACGTGCTGGTCGTAGAGCGTGATGCCGTGGAATTCTTCGAGCAGGTTGAATGCGACGTGCGGCTTCCACTCTTCGATCGCCTCGCGGATCGGTCCCAATTCGCTGACGACGCCCAGCGGCCGGACTTCGTGCCGCAGGTTGGTCAGCCCGGCCACGACGTCGAATTCGGTCTTCCACTCCGCGACTTCCTTGGCCGAATGGCCTTCGATTTTCGCGGGCGGAACGAGTGCCTCGTGCATCAAAACCAAGACGCGCTTCTTGGCGAAGCCGCGGCGCCGCTTCTTCATAAAGCAACCCTATGGTGGCCGCCGTGCAGGTAGTTCATCGTCTGGACGGTGAGCAGGATCGTAGCGTCTTGTTTGGCGCTGTCCTCCGGCCGGTCCAGGCGAAGCTTGAGCTGACGGCAGCGGGAAATCATTTCCTGCAACACCTGATCGATCGTGTATTGATACTCGCCCGTCCAATAAGCGACGGTGCGGCGAATCTCCGGGCGAATGCGTCGCAGAAAGCTGGCCGCCAATTCCTGCTGGCCGCCGGGGGCCGAAACCGAAAACAGGCGCCGCAAGTCGCGATCGTAGAAATCCGGGTACTCGGCGGCGTACCGCGCCTGCTTGGCGTCGTAATGCTCGCGCAGCGTGATCTTCAATTGCGACAAGGATTCGATCTTCTCGCGCGAACGCACGGGCGGCGTTCGGTCGGCAAGTTCGCTCATCAGTTGGTCGACGAACTCCAGCTTTTTCAGCGCGGGCCAGCCGGCATAGCGGCGGCGCCAATCGGAGTCGGGCCGGAGCCAGACGGCGAACGTCTCCGCGAAATCTTCGGACGGATGACTCTGCGCGTACCACGAGTCGAGATGCAGCACGTAGCTCTTGCTGTACGGCTTGGGATGATAGTACTCCGGATACGGCTGGCTTGACTTGCCGAACACCTGCTGCCACGAACGGCGCCGGTGCAAGCGAAAGGCGGTATCGATGGTGTGCCCCGCCTCGTGACGGAGAATCTGCATGCACCATTCGCGCGTGCCGCCTTCGACTTCGAGCATCTTGTGATTTTCCAGCTTCATCAGCCGCGGATGGGCCAGATAAAACGGAATCGCGATGCCCGGCACGCCGTCGGGCGAAAACCATTCCTCCGACAGCCAGCAATGGGGCCGCAAGCGGATGCGGCGCTTCTCCAACTCTTCATAGAGCTGGTCGACGCGCGACTCCAGCACCGTGCCTTCGATCTTCAAGCCGAGATCGCTCATGCGCAGATCGAGCAGGCGCTCGTCGCGCAAGCGGGCCCAAGGGATCTCGGCGGAGCCTCGCGAGGAGAAGTTTTTGGCGGCCGGTTTGGCGCGACGGCGAGGCTTCGTCAAAACGCGATTTCTCCGCAAGCTTTTCTTGAGGGGCGTGCCTCTGCGGGTCAGCCGAGTCAGGCACTGTTTTAGTTTACTCTAAGCCGCTTTGAAAAGCCGGTTGCTTGGCTGGTTTTGGTCTAGGGCGAGGGCTAGATTGAGGGCCGTCCGGGGAAGCCAGATTGGGGCCGCTTAGCAGGAGTCCACTCATGGCCGACCGCATTCAAGTCGGGGTCATCACCCAAGAAAATGGCCCGCATTTGTCGGCCTATTTGGAGGCCCTGCGGGACTGCGACGAGGCGGCCGGCGTGGCCCTGGCCGATGCCAGCGGGGCCAACGAGGAGGCGGCCAAAACGGCCTTGGGCGGCAAGCTTTCCGGGGTTTACCGCGATACGGGCGCCATGTTGAAGGCGGCCCGGCCGGCCCTAACGCTGGTGACGATGGAAGCGGCCTTGGCGCCGCCGCAGATCGAGGCGGCGCTTGATGCCGGCAGCCATGTTCTGGCCGAAAAGCCGTCGTGCGTGCGGGCCGCCGACTTTGCAGCCCTGGTCCATAAGGCCCAAAGCAAACATTTGCAGATCATGCTGGCCTTCGCCAACCGGCTGCACGCCCCGGTACAGGAAGCCAAGCGGTTGGCGGCCGCCGGCAAGTTGGGCCGGCTGTACGGCGTCGAAATGCATCTGGTCGCCGATCAAACCCGGCTTCAATCGCCGGCCTATCACCGAACCTGGTTCGCCCACAAAGACCGGGCCGGCGGCGGCAACTTGATCTGGCTGGGGATTCACTGGATCGACATGGCCCAATACATCCTCGGCAGCAACATCAGCGAAGTGGCCGGTTTTTCCGAAAATGTGGGCGGCCAGCCGATCGACGTCGAAGACGCCGCATCATTCGCCCTGAAATTCGACGGCGGCGGCGTGGGCACGCTGATTTCGGGCTATTTTCTCGACCGAGGCTATCACTCGCACCTGCAAATCTGGGGCGAGCGCGGTTGGCTGCGCGTGGCGGCGACCGAGGAGCAGCCCCTGGAGTGGTACAGTCGGCAAGGGACCGAACCGCCGAAAATTGAGCGATTCGAATACCCGAAAGGAGAGCGGGGCTATACGCCGTTCGTGCAAGCCTGCGTCCGCTTCGCCGCCGGCAAGCAGCCGCCACCCGTGACGAGCGAAGAAAGCCTGCACGTGCTGAAAACAGTGTTCGCCTGCTACGACGCGGCGAAAACCGGACAGACGCAGAGAGTCACGTAGAAAGGACTGCGCGAGACGGGGACCGCTTATTCTGCCGGTATCAACTCGCGCATCAACTGCCGCAGGCCCTCGTCATCCGGGTAGACCGCCAGCGCGTTTTGGCACAAGACCCTCGCGCGGCGCACGTCGCCCTGCACGCGCCAGCAATCGGCCAGCAGCAAGTGGCCGCGGGGCCGAAACGGCGACCGCGGCGGCAGCAACTCCAGACTATGGTAAAGACACGGAATGGCGTCGACCGTGCGCTCGGCCATGGCGTAGGTCATGCCCAGGTAAAACAGCGTGTGAGGGTTGTTCGGCTGCTCCGCATTTTGCAGTTCGAGCAGCCGCAAATTCCGCGCGATCTTGTGGCGGCGCACGAGATCGTCGTCGTAGCCGCTGTGCAGGATCGCGATGTCGGTGCGCTTCAAGATCGCGCCCGAGCGGCTGGCCGAAAGGGCGATTTGCTCGTGGACCCGCCCTTCCCAGCGGATGGCCGGCAGGTTGCGAAACAGCCGGTCTTGCGGGGCCGCCGACTCCGGATGCCCGCCGTCGGGCGCCGGAGGGCTGGCGTGAATCATCTGGTAGACCGCGTTTTCGTCGGCCAGGCCGGCGAACAGCCGGGCGAGGGCTTGCCGATTAGGCTCGTCGAGCCAATCGTCGCCGTCCATCCAGAAAATCCAGTCGCCGCGGGCATGGCGCAAGCTTTCGTTGCGCGCCGCCGAGAAGTCGTCGATCCAGGCGAAGTCGTAGACGCGCGCCGCGGACCCGTGGCGGTCGCGCGCCGCGGCGGCGATCTCGTGAGTGCGGTCGGCCGAGCCGGTGTCGACGATCACGATCTCGTCCGCCAACTCGGCGACGGAGGCCAGACACCGCGCCAACGACGCTTCGTCGTCGCGAACGATCATCGTCAGCGAAACGCGCAGCGCCATGCGAAAATCGGCCCTCTTTCTGTTCCCATCGACTGTCCTACGCCGCCATCCGCTCCCAGAGCAGCCGGTAGTAGCGCATCACGCGGATCGGGTCGGCCGTCGCTGCGCCTTCTTCCAGCAACGTCCAACCCTCGAAGTTCGCGCCCTTGAGCAAGGCGAACAGATCCGGCCAGGGATAATTGCTCACCATGTCGTGAATGTGGACCGTGCCCAGCCGGTCCTTGACCAGATTGAAGTTGCTTTCTAGCCCGGCGCCGTCGAGATCGGTCGGGTTGCAGTTCCAACAGACGGTGACGCCCGGATGATCGGCGACGTCCATGATCGTCTTGACGTGCTCCAATTTCGAGGTGCCCGGGCCGTGGACTTCCAAGCGAATCGCCACGCCGTACCCTTCGCCGAACGCGGCGACCTCGTTGAGCGCCTTGCCGATTTGCTCCAGCGTCTTTTGCGCGGGGACGTCCTTCGGCAAGCCGTTGGGCCGCACCTTGACGCCCGTGCCGCCGCAGTCGTGGCAGAGCTTGATGAAGTCCTTCGTCTGTTCCACGTTCTTCTTGACGACCGCCGGATCGGGCGAATGATACTCGCAGGCGCTGCCCAGGCCGACCAACTCGACGCCGCTCTCGGCGAACTGCGCCGCCACCCGCTTTCGGTCGTCGACCGAAAGCGACGGCTCGACGCCGTGCTTGTGTCCGCTGCGCAGCTCGACGCCGGCGAAGCCAGTAAGTTGCAGGTTCTTGATCAGTGTCGGCAGATCCCAGTCGGCGCCCCACATGTAGGTGACCAGTCCCAGTTGCATGAGCGACTCCGAGGCTTATTGTCCGCATTGCTTGATTCGCTGCGGGCGGCGGATCAGGTAATACAATAAAGCGCCTAGAGCGTGAGTCAACAAAATCACGACGGCCCACAGCAGTTTCTCGTTGCCCGCCGAAGGTTCTTTCGCCAGGCAATCGACCAACATCCAAAGCCAGAACACGCTCAGAGCCAGACCGACGACAATGCAAATCACGAAGCAAATGAACCATGCTGCCATGAAGCCCGCGGCGACTTCCATCGTTCACCTCGGCGGCAAGAGAATACTCAATCTTCTCACCTTCGACTGTCGATGTATTCGCCGACGGCAATCGAATCTTAACTGGCCGATTTCAGAATGGGACAGAAAACAGCCACTCCCGCGGCGAAATAAAACATAAAAAACAAACGAAACGAAGTGTCTTGACGCTCTCGGTCAGAGCAACTCGTCCAGCTCGTCCACCAGCCGGCCGAAATGGGCCAGCGCCGTATCGACGGCGGCGGGCTGTTCCATGTCGACCCCGGCGCCGCGCAGCAGATCGAGCGGATCTTTCGAGCAGCCCCCTTTGAGAAAATCGAGGTAGTCGTCCAGCTCGCGCTTGCCGCCCGAGACGACCCGCTCGGCCAGCGCGATCGCGGCCGACAGCCCGGTGGCGTATTTGTAGACGTAAAACGCCCGGTAGAAGTGCGGAATGCGAAAGCATTCCAGCGAGAGCTGCTCGTCGAGGGCGAAGTCGGGGCCGAAGTAGCGCTCGAGCAGCTCGCGGTAGACGGCCTTGAAGCGGTCGAGCGTCAGCGG
>DATNEC010000592.1:0-4927 GCA_035606815.1 Pirellulales bacterium | reverse complement strand
GGCAGAGGCCGCCATTGCCCGGCATCCACTGCCGCGCATGGGCATGATCGGTGATGCCAGCCACTTTTTCCCAGCCATTTCCGCCGTCGTCGCTGCGGAACAGCGCCGCGGGTTCGACGCCGCAATAGTAGTCGGTCGAATCTCCTCCTTCGGCCAGCGACCAAATGTTTTTCAACGTCCGGCCATCGTCGGCGGCGAACGCGGGCGCCGATTTCGTCGGCTTGAACTTTTTGCCCAGATCCTTGCTCACCTGCACCGTCGTGCCGAACCAGGGCGAGCTGGGTACGGCGACGAGCTTGGGCGTCTTCGAGCGGCGGTCGATGAGCGCCGTGTTCATCGGCATGCCGGGAAAGAACGGTCCGCGAAGTTCAAGCCGGCGCGCCGCCGTGCCGCCTTCGAAGACGAACAACCCCTTCTTCGTGCCCACCGCCACGATTAATCGATCCGCCATGGATCATCCTCCGGAGACTGCGGGCAAGACGCTGACCAGGTCGCCTTCGATCAACGGCGTATCCAATCCGGCCCGCGCTCGGATGTGATCGTTGTTCACGAAGACATTGATGTGCGGCCGCGGCTCGCCGCGCTCGTCGCAAATCTGCACGTAAACTTGCGGATGCTGGCAGGCGAGCTGGGCGAACAAGCCGCCGACATCTTCGGCGGCAAAACAAAGCTGCGCTTGCCCGTCGCAGAACGGTCGCAACGCGTGCGGAATCGTGACGCGGATCGTAGGAACGGCGACGTGCATCGCCCGAAAACATATCGCAGGGAACACGTCGCGGTCAATGTTCGGCGGTCATTTTGCGCCCGCGGACCGGCCATGTAATTGGCGGTGGAGTTGACAGACGGGACTGCGGCGGTCGGGACTAACTTGAAGCTGTGACCAAGACCTTATGCCAGCCTCATCGCCACTTGAAGAACCGCAGCGCAAGCGCGAAGCTGAGCACGCCCCAGGCCGTGAGCACCGCCGCCGGCCAGGCGACGGCGGGCCACCCGGCGCCATCGTTCATCACGGCCCGCACTCCGTCCAATAGCGCCGTGAGCGGCAGCGCGCGGATCAGCGGCTGCACGGCATCCGGAAACCGATCGGCCGCGAAGAACACGCCGCAGAGCAGGTACATCGGAAGCATCACCGCATTCATCAACCCCGACACCGACTCGATCGTCTCCACCCGGCATGCCACCAGCAGTCCGACCCCGCCGAAGCACGCGGCCCCCAGCACGACCAGGGCGGCCAGCGCGAGCGGGCTGCCGCGCACCGCGACCCCGAACGCCAAGTAGCCGAACGCCAGGAGGATCAGCACTTCAATGAGCGTGAACACGGCCCGGCTAATCATCAATGCGAGCAGAAAGTCCTGCCGCCTCATCGGCGTCGCGAGAAATCGTTTGAGCAGCTTCCTGACCCGCATGTCGACGACCACGAAGCCGACTCCCCACAGCCCGCCGCCCATCAGGTTGACCCCGACGAGTCCGGGGATCAGAAAATCGATGTACCGCCCGCCAGGCTCGTCGAACGCCACGTCGGTCGGGGCGGCCAGCCCCGGCGCATCGGCGCGCACAAGCGCGCTGTCGGCCGCCGACCGGGCGAGCAGCGACTCCGGCCGGTTCGGATCGAATAGGTATTCATATCGGCTCGGCGCGGCGATGGGGATGACGACTAGCCCCGTCTTGGCGGTCCGCAGTCGGTCGCGGCACTCCCGGTCCGTCCCGATCGCGACGACCACTCGCGGATCGCGCTTGAGCTTGTTCTTCAGAGCCTCGGCGGCCTCGGTTCCGCCGCTTCCCTCGGCGCTCACATCCACGGGGATCCGTTCGACCGGCCGATTCTGGAAGGCGACGCCGAGCACGCCCGACAGCAAAAGCGGGAACCCATACACCCAAAAGACCGTGCTGGGCCGGCGAAAGAACTCTCGGAAGCGGGCCAAGACGAGTTGCTGCAAGGGGCGGTTCATGCGGACTCCCCGTCGCGCAGGTGCCGGCCGGTGAGGGCCAGGAAGACGTCGTCGAGAGTGGCCAGCCGCGTGCCCAGCCCGGCTGGCGTGATCCCTTTTTGTTGGAGCAGCACCAACAGGGCCGGCAAAGCGGTATGAGGTTCGGCCGCGGAAAGGGCGAATCCGCCGTCGGCCGGGCGGACCGCCGCGACCGTCGGCAACCGAGCCAGATCTTCGGCCGCCACCGGACAGGCGCACGCGTCCTCGGCCAGCCGCACGTCGATGACATGTTCGCCGCCGGCATTCAAGATCAACTCGGAAGGGGCGCCGATGGCGATCACCTTGCCATGGTCGATCACGGCGACCCGGTCGCACAGCCGCTCAGCCTCGTCCATGTAGTGGGTCGTAATCAGCACGGTCCGCCCGCGGCCCTTGTAGGCGCGGACCACATCCCACAGTTCGCGCCGCGACTGCGGGTCGAGACCCGTCGTCGGCTCGTCCAGAAACAGCATTTCCGGGTCGCCGACCAGCGCGCAGGCGACGGCCAGCCGCTGCTTTTGCCCGCCGGACAAGCGGTCTACATACGAACCGGTCTTCTCCTGAAGCGACACGGCCGCGACCGCTTCCTGGGGGCTGATCCCCGAGGGATAGAATGACCGAAACAACTCGACCGTCTCGCGCACCGTGAGCCTGTCAGGCAGGCGCGTCTCTTGGAGCGAGATGCCAATCCGCTCGCGGATTGCGCGATCGTCGGTATCCCAGCGGCGTTCGAGGACTTCCACGTCCCCGGAGGTGGGCGCGAGCAGCCCTTCGATGATTTCCAGGGTGGTCGTCTTGCCGGCCCCGTTGGGACCGAGCAACCCGAAGCATTCGCCGCGACGAACTTCCAAACTCACTCCCCTGACGGCTTCCACAGGCGGCCGGCCAGGGTAAGTCTTGACGAGATTCGACACGCGGATTGCGGCGGACATGCGGGGATTATAGGCGCCCAAGGTGAGCGTACAAGCGACGAAGCATTGCCTCTTCGCGTTGCAATCCAGCACGCGAGCCATAGCCCCAGCAGGCTCTTCGCGTACCGGGTCGCTCTCATCGGTCCCTTGCCAACCCCTTCCGCACCGCGGCGCGGGTTTTTTCCAAACCCGTGCGCGCGACGGCGAGCGGGTCTTGCTTCCAGTAGGTGCGGTTGAACAACTCCAGCGAGAGCATGCCGCGGAAGCCGGCATCGCGCAGGTCTTGAAAAATCTGCGATAGCGGCGCGACGCCGTCGCCGGGATAGATGCGATCAGCGTCGGAGATCTTGTCGCGCGGCGGGTCGGCCGGGTAGTCGTTGACGTGGAACACGTGCATCCCCGCGCCGCCCAGCAGCTTCAGCCCGGTGAACCCCGAGCCCCCCTTGTAAAGATGATAGACGTCGAGCAGCAAGCAGGCTTCGCGGCGGCCGCTTTCGGTGGCCACATACACCGTCTCGCCCAGCCGACTGAGGTTCTTCAAGAAGCCCCAGACTTCTAACATCGGCGTCACGCCGATCGAGGCGCCGACTTCCAGCAGTTTCCCATAGCGCTCGGCGGCGGCGGCGAGATCGAGCCGCGGCGCGTCGGTGGCGCCGGCCGGCGGCGCGGCGATGCGCTTGCCGCCCAACTGCGCAACAAGATCCATCGTGCGCTTGGCTTCTTCCAGGCCCGCGGCACGTTTCGCTTCGTCATCCACGATAAAATTGGCGAAGCCGATCGCGCTTTCGACGCTCAGTCCAAGATCGGCGATTTTCTTGGCCATGTCCTTGAGCGAGCCGCCGCCTTTCACGTACTCGTCGATCTCATTGATCCACGGCTCGATGCCTTGATAGCCGGCCTTCGCGGCGATCTCGACGACTTTCTCCAACCCCAGCTTCTGCTCGCGGACCGTGCTGGTGTTGAAGCAGTAGCCAAACGGTTCGTCCGCCGGCCGTGCCGCGGCTCGTTGGGTTTCGGCCGCTTGGGCTTCGGTCGCCGCGGCGAGCGTCGTCGCGCCCAGGGCCGTCGCCGCCGTAAGTCCCGCCTTGGTCATTGCTTCGCGTCTCGAAAGTTGTTCGGTCATCGTGGGGGTCGATCTCGGTAAAGCATTTGTGGCTTTGGCTCCGCAACGGAATCCATGAGCGGGATCATCGTCGTTACGCATTGCGGCGGTGCGTTTTTCAAGGCATGGCCGGGCAATGAATGCTGCGCGGGATTCATCGATCGATTCTGTCGCGTTCGTTTGAACATTCATCGCCCGGCTATGCCTAAGAAAACGCACGATTGCCTCGCCCTACGGGTCTGTTCGCCCACAGATTCCGCCGAGGAATCGCGGTGCTCAGTCGCGTCTATCTTGCCTCGCCGCAATCTTCACCGCCAGCGTTTTCTTCGGCTTTCTGTCCGCCTCGTGGTCGGACAAACCATTGTAGCCAAGCCGGACCCGCGGATCCCAAGTACAACACCGAGCCAAACAGGCTGAGGATCGCCGGCGTCTCGGCCCCCGCCGCATCGGCGTTTTCCGTCTCGTCCGGCGCCGCGTCGTGGTTTCCGATGGCAAGCCCTTGCCCGACGGTCGCAGACGGATCGGCAAGGCACGTTCTTGCACGCTGTTCGTCGTCGCGTTTGACCAGAACGTGGAATTCGAGCAGCCCGAACAAACCCGCGAATCGCTTGTCGCCGATGCAGGCGGCGATGCCCTCGCCTTCCAGCATGAGCCGCACTACGTCGGCCTCTCCCGCAAGTCTTGCGGAATAAACCGAAACCAGTTCATCGTCGGACATTGTCACACGTACCGCGGCAAATTCCCATCGGCGCCGAAGGGCAAATCGTGCAACTTGCCGATGATTTCCAAGTCGCTCCGCTGCTGCGCTTCGTCCCAGTAGGCCCGCGAGCATTCGACCTCGCTCAGTTCGAGCGTGTTGCGGATCCAAAGGATCTTGGCGTGCGGCGGCTCGGTCAAGCCGATCGTCGGCAGCGCGGCGTCGATGACCTCGCGATCGGTGTCGAAAT
>DATNEC010000188.1:0-2874 GCA_035606815.1 Pirellulales bacterium | reverse complement strand
GCCAAGATCCGTTCCACGGCCCGCAGCGAAAACGCTCCGAAACGCGAGGCCCGTTCCAGGGCGGCTTGAAGATCCTGCCGGCGATAAGTCTCTAAGAGAACCAACACGCGCTGGGCCTGATCCTTGCCGTGACGGTGAGCGGTCAACAGCCCTTCCAGAAAGCGGACGGCGGGAGAACCCAGTTCTGCGAAGCAATCGCGGAGCCGAGCTTCCCTCTGCTGCTGGTCTTCCCGCGGCCGATGCTCCGTTTGTTCGCTGCGCGCGCCGCTCGTGGTGCGCGGCATGAGTTCGTGACGCGCGATCTCGGTCAGGTCGGGACCGTAGATCACCAGGTCAGCCTCGGTGATGCGCACCGCCAACAGTTCTCCGATATAACGCCAAGGGACCGAGTAAGAATTCTGCCGGTAGACCACCCATCCTTCGGCATTGACTGTTCGATAGACCACTTCGGCCGTGTCGTAAGGCTGCGCCGGCAAGGGGATCAAGTAGGCCAATTCCTCGGCGTGCAGATCGACGGGGCGGCGCTGCGTCTGGCGATGAACGCGCACGTCGGCCGTCTCGGCCAACCACTGCGACAGACATTCGTTCAGATGGTCTAGCGTGGAGAAGCTGCGGCCATTGAGGAAGTTGCCTTCGACGAACTGAAACGGCCGCTCGACCTTTCCCTTCGTTCTTGGCCGCCGCCGACGGCAAGCCCAAGGACGAAAGCCGTAGTGCGTGGCGAAAGCCAAGAAGCGAGTGTTGTAGATCGGCTCGTCTCCCTCATGGCGGGCCACGACGACCTTCATGTTGTCGTAAAGGCAGGTGGCGGCGACGCCGCCCAGGTGCGTAAAGGCCCGCACGTGCTCGCGCAACGTCGTCTCGAAGTCCTGCCGCTCGACGAAACGCAGATACTGGCGCCGCGAATAACCCAAGATGTAGCTGAACAGATTCACGCGGCGTTGGCCTTCGGTCGTGAAATCGAGTTCGTAAACCGCATAATCCATTTGAGCCTGCACCCCGGGGCCGGTTTCAAACCGCACCACCGGCTCGCGGCTCCCTGCAGGACGCAGCGCGCGTAAGCGGTCTCGCACCAGACTGTACCCGCCGCCGTAGCCTTCCTTGCACAGTTCTTCATAGATGCGGACGGCGGTGATCTGCGGCCAGCGAGCGACCATCGCCTCGATCCGTGCGACATAAGCGTCCAGGATGCTGCCCCGCAACGTGCAGGACGGCGACGGCTCCCAGCCGCCGGCGTCGCGCTGGCACTCGTGGCGGCCAAGAATGCGCTGCACGGAATCTCGCGAGATCTTCAACTCTCGGGCGATCCGCCGCTGCGAAGCGCCTTGCCGCCAGCGCCGCACGACTTCGTTCTCCGTTTCGGCGTTCATGGCAATTCGCTTTCGGTCAGCAAGTCGTCGACGAGTTCGGCGACGACGCGGGCATCTCGCGTCAGACGCGTGAAGTGCGGCGCCAGGGCGCGGCGATCGCCGGCCGACAAGTCGCAGCGGCCCCGATGCCGCAGCCAACTCTCCATCCGCCCCAAAGCGTCAAATAGGAAGTTCAGTTGCCGCAGCACGCGATTGCCTGCCGAGCTGAGTCGCGGGTCATGCACGGGACCGGGAACTAAGCGAGCCTGGCGGAGCGCGCGTTGCGGGTCGCCGAGGATGAACTCGACTTGCGGACGGCTGGCGCAGCCGGCCAGCAAGTCCACCATGCCGGCCACTTCTTGAGCGGTCAGGCCGGCGCGGCGGGCGGCCGCCAGCGTTTCAGTCTGGTTGCCCGCGGGCAACCGCGTTAGCTGCCGCGCCACGCTGAAGGACAGCAGTCCCAGCCGAAGATCTTCCTGGCACTCCGCCGACAGTCTTTCCAGCAGCGCCAAACGTCGGCAGACCCAGCTTTTATGACGGCCCAGCAATTCGGCCGCTTCGAGTTGCGATAAGCCGTCTTCGCGCACCAAAGCTTGAACCACCCAGGCTTCTTCCAGTTCCTTCACCCGGCCGCTCGCGCTGTTGAGCGTCAGGATCGCCGCCTTAGCCTCGCGTTCATTCAGCGACAGGCGGCGCGATTGCAGTTCGGAGAATCCCGGAATCGAGCGAGCGGCCGCCAACCGCTTGAAGCCGTCGAGCACCTCGATCGCGTCGTCTTGCAGGAAGACTGCCACAGGTGAAAGCTGGCCGTAACGCGCCAGCGCACCGGCCATCGCGGCTTCCGCCGCCGCATCGGGCAGGCGATACCGGCGATAACGTTCGCCCAGCGACGGCAAGGGCAACAGGCGAATCTCACCCTCCGGCCAGGCGTTCAGCGGGTCGTTGCTCGCGGCAATCAACATGGCGTCTCCTTAAGACGAGATCGCCGCCGCTCGCGCGGCTGCGATGCTTCAGACGCCCAACATTCAATCGCTCTGCGGCGGAATGGCTATACCGGGCGACGCAGTTGCCTGGCTCGACGGAGGTTTACGACGCCGCGCCAGGCCGAGTCGCCGCGATCGTTTTCGCCGCCGCCCCCACCGTCTCTCGCGCTGCACCACGCGGCGTAAAGCCTGACGGCAAGAGCAAGAACAATAACGCTGCGAGGGCGAACGCCGCGTGACAATATATAAGACGTAACAGCCAGGCCGATGGCAGCAAGTTTTTTCGCCAGCAGACGCTGGGCGCTGGCCCTCGCAAGGGTCATCGGCAGCCGACTCCGTCGCCAACGTCTCGGCCTGTCGCCGCTCGATGGCCCGCTTCCGGCGCCGGCAACTCTGCTCCCGACGGCAAGCCCGGCCCTGCGAAGTCTTCCGCCACCGCTGGGATGCACGCCACCGGCGCCAACGACAGGCAGCGAGTCGGCACGCCTCGCTGCAATAACGAGCCTGGACCCGGCGAGGCTCGAATTCCCGCTCGCACCCTT
>DATNEC010000562.1:0-3893 GCA_035606815.1 Pirellulales bacterium | reverse complement strand
GTCCTTGCCCGCCATGAGGCAGTGCCATTCGCTCCTGACACTCCTGACACCTTTTCCGGTCCCGCGGGGGGCGAGTTCGTACCGGCGGCGGAGGCGGTTACGCCAATGGATCGTTCATCCGTTTGGCCACCTCCTGCCGCTCTTTCTCGCGTTCCCGCCGGATGTCGTCGAACGTCCAAGGCCTGTAGCCGGGCGGGATGGGATTCAGTGCGTAAAACAATGCCACGCGCGGCCCGTAGAAGTCCTCATCAAAAGGCCGAATCCCCATGGCGATGCAGTACTCCTCCAGCAATTCCTGCGTCAGCCGGTCTTTCACGCGCCGCGCCTTGTACCGGTCGGGATGTTCAAAGGGCAATAACGCGCCATTGTTCTGAAACTCCCACCCCGACGTGTCGCGGACCGCGGCAATCGTTCGATCTTGACTTTCGTCTCGCGCTGGCCCGCGAAGCAAAAACTGAACAGAGCCGTACTCGCCTATATCCCGCTTGGCGTTATAAGTATCGTCAACGCACACGATATGCACCGCTTTGCACGGAATGGTTCGCGCCAAATGCCTGATCTCGGACTGCGGTCCGCTGTACTCGCCGACAAATATCGCAGACCACCGCGATTTGGTTTCCAAGAGCAAAACCTGCCTCCTACCATAGCACTGCGGGGGGCCTGAGGTGAAGCCCACCGGATCCATCCTTTGCAATGCGCCGGCCAAATCGGCATCAAATCGATCGACGGAAAAACCCGGTGGAGGACCAAGCCATCCAAATGTGGTCCACCATTTCTCAAACGCTGCGACCAGTTCGTCTAAGGGCAACAGGTAGAATCCATAACTGACTGTTGCCGGCCAGAATTTTCCATCAAGCAATTGTTTCATGGCGCCACCAGGCTATCCAACACCGAACTTGCTCCCGTCGTCTCCAGGATCACGAGCCCATGCGGATCGTTCGCGATTATCCTACGGAAATGGTCCGGGCCGCGACCCGAAGATGTCGTGTCCAACTCCACATACACGCGCCGCGGAGGCCCGGGGGCAAATAAATGGGACTGGTCTAAATTATGGTTAGACCGTAACGCTTTGTTCGGTGGCCCGGCAAGGGAATGTCGCCTCAAGGCCGCCCTACGAATTCACGCCCGCGTTCACAATTCTGCTTGGACCAGACCCGTTTTTGGGCCTAGCAAGATGCCGGCGATCATGATTGCCAGCGCGAATGCCATCAGGGCGACGAACGCCAGATTGGCGAGCGTCCAGAAAGATCGAGCTGAGTCGCCGGCGCCGGCGAGCGGTTCGCGGGAGTCCTCGTGCTGCATGGGCGTTCTCTACCGAAGTCTGCAAGGTTCGTTAGCGCCGCGGGAGATTCGGTTTCGCGGCCTCGGCCGGCGGCGGGGGCAAGTCGAGTTGCGGCGGCGATTCGGCGTCGAGCGACGCGACATATTCCTGCAAGAACTGATGCGCCGCCTTGAACTCGGGTTGCCGCCACAGGGCCTGGTATTGCGGGTCGGCCGCGACTTTGTCGAAACGCTCCAACGACATTTTGAGCTGAGCGACGTCGGGCGGCTGCGGAAGCTTGCCGAGATTCGCCGGCAAGGCGAAGTAGCTCTTCCAGCGTTCGTCGAGCCGCGCGTACAAGCGGTCGACCGCCGAAACCAAAGTCCGCCGCAAGAACTCCGCGTCGGCCGACGGACCTTGCAGTTGCCCGGCGTTTTCCGGCGGGGGGAGCGTCGAAGGCGGCGCCGTCATTTCGGCGAGCAGGTTCGCCAAAGCCGCGGCGGGCGGCGGAACGACCGTCGACATGCCGGCCAAGTCGTTGCGATAATAGAGCGCGTTCGCATCTGAATCGACATGCAGCACGGTCCCGCCGAGCGACACGCCCGCGAACAACCCTCGGCTGCGCGAGTAGGAAAGAATTTCGGCTTGCAGTTTGGCGTCGGTCGAGGCTTCGGCGCGGCGACCGACCGGCCCGGCGGCGACCGCGGCGTCGGCGCCGAGCGTGAACTTGCCGTTGAGCAGCCCCTCGACGCTCTTTTGCGTGCGAAACACCAGAACCACGTCGGTGGCCTGCGCCCCGGCCTGCCACCCGACGCTGCCGCCGGTCAACGTGATGAACTTCGGCAGGCCCCAGGCGCCGCTCGCATCGCGCACCAGCACTACGCCCTTGCCGCGCTGGATGCCGCCGACGAAACCGATCTTGATGACGTCCGGAACGATCGCCACTCCATAGGCATCGGCCAACAGCGACTCGGGAATTCGTTTGGCGGGGATCGTCATCACTTCGCGGAGCACGGCCGCCGAAGAGTCGATGGCCGCCTGCTCTCGATTCGCCGCCATCGCCGCGGCCGGAATCGCCGCTGCCGGAATCGCGGCCGCCAGAAGCGCCGTCCAGACCGAGGCCATCCGCCGAGTTCTTTCCAACATCGGTTCCCTCCTTCACGGGCCGCGCCGCTTGGGCCCGCGCGCCAATCCGCCAGCATTCGCATCGATGCCCCCGGTTCTCTCGTGGACGATCGTATCCGCAGCCGAGCAAACGCGGCAATGCCAACTTCGGGGATGGCCCATCCTACTCGAGAAGAATTCAAACGATCAGCACTGCGTCTCCATAACTATAGAAGCGATAGCGCTCGCGAATCGCTTCGGCATAGGCGCGCCGGATCAGTTCGTCCCCGCCGAACGTGCGCACCAAGACCAGCAACGAAGATCGGGGCAAATGGAAATTCGTGAGCAAGGCGTCGACGGCGCGGAACTCGAACGGCGGACGAATGAACAAGTCCGTCTCGCCCGACCAGGGGCGCAGCTCGCCCGACCGCGCGGCGGTTTCCAAGACGCGGACGGTCGTCGTTCCCACGGCGACGACCCTGCCGCCCGCCGCTTTCGTGCGTTGAAGCTGCGCGACCGCCGCCGGATCGAGCCGGCCGTATTCGCTGTGCATGTTGTGCTCGGCCAAAGTCTCGGCGGCGATCGGGCGAAACGTGCCCAACCCGACGTGTAATGTCAATCGTAGCGACGCGATGCCCGCGCCGGCGAGGCGATCGAGCAATTCGTGGGTCAGGTGCAGGCCGGCCGTGGGCGCGGCGACCGATCCTCGCTCGCGGGCATAAACGGTTTGGTATCGCTCGCGGTCGGCGTCGCGCATTTCGCCGCCGTGGATGTAGTGGGGCAACGGGACGCGGCCGACACGTTCCAGCAGTTCGAAAACGTCCTCTCGCGACTCTGCCCGCGTCCGCCAGACGCCCCCCGCGAGCTTTTCGACGAACTCGATCTCCGCGTCGTCGGCGCCGGTGCGATCGACGAGCGTGACGCGTTCGCCGGGGGAGAGCTTGCCGCGAGTCTTCGACAACATTCGCCAGCATCCGTCAGGCTCGGCCGATAGAAACAGCCCCTCCCACTGGCCGCCGGTCGCAGCCCGCCGGCCGACGAGCCGCGCCGGCACGACGCGCGTGTCGTTCAGCGCCAGGCAGTCGCCGGCGGCGAGAATCTCCGGCAAATCGCGGACGTGGCGATGGTCGAATGAGCCGGTCCGGCGATCGACCACCATCAACCGCGCATCGGCCCGGCGGGGCAGCGGCGCCTGGGCGATGAGGTCGCGCGGGAGATCGTAGTCGTAGCGGGCCAGTTCGGACATGCGGGGAGGGTGGGATAATGGTTGGGATTGGGGTTGGTTTAAGTGCGAAATGCGGAGGACACCGCCGTGCTCCAAGGCCCGGCTCATGCATTCTATCTGCCGGCCCTTGTCTGCTGTAACCTGTAACCTGTCGCCTGTCGCCTGCAACGCCCAGACCGAAAGCTGCCGCCTTTGACCGCGAATCCGTCCCCAGTCCGCCTCGCCTTGTGCATCACGGAGCTTGACATCGGCGGGGCGGAACGTTGCCTGGCCGAACTGGCGCTGCGGCTCGATCGGCGGCAG
>DATNEC010000554.1:0-14709 GCA_035606815.1 Pirellulales bacterium | reverse complement strand
AGTGCTCCGCCTGGGGAGTATGGTCGCAAGGCTGAAACTCAAAGGAATTGACGGGGGCTCACACAAGCGGTGGAGGATGTGGCTTAATTCGAGGCTACGCGAAGAACCTTATCCTAGTCTTGACATGCACGGATTAACTCCCTGAAAGGGGAGCCAGGCCTTCGGGTACAACGTGCACAGGTGCTGCATGGCTGTCGTCAGCTCGTGTCGTGAGATGTCGGGTTAAGTCCCTTAACGAGCGAAACCCTTGTCACTAGTTGCCAGCGCGTCATGGCGGGGACTCTAGTGAGACTGCCGGTGTTAAACCGGAGGAAGGTGGGGATGACGTCAAGTCCTCATGGCCTTTATGACTAGGGCTGCACACGTCCTACAATGGCGCGCACAGAGGGATGCAAACTCGCGAGAGCAAGCAAATCCCAAAAAACGCGCCTCAGTTCGGATTGCAGGCTGCAACTCGCCTGCATGAAGCCGGAATCGCTAGTAATCGCGGGTCAGCATACCGCGGTGAATGTGTTCCTGAGCCTTGTACACACCGCCCGTCAAGCCACGAAAGTGGGGGGTATCCGAAGTCGCCGTGGTAACCGCAAGGAACTAAGCGCCGAAGATAAACTCCGCGATTGGGACTAAGTCGTAACAAGGTAGCCGTAGGGGAACCTGCGGCTGGATCACCTCCTTTCTAAGGATTTTTAACGCCTCGAATGGCGACATTCGAGCGTTCAACATGTGAGGACGGTCCTTGTGCTGTCTTGGGATCAGTCATTTACTCGCCTCGGCGAGTGATTGACAGCTATCAAAATTGACAAAAAGAAACCCGCCCGGGTCAGCCAGCCCGGTGCGGGTTTTTTTTGCGCGCCGAGTGCGACAAAACGTTGGCCCGAATTATTCGTTCGTCGCTGTTCGACGCGAAGAGAATCACGAAAACGCGAAAGACGGAAAGCACGAAGGGTCGAATTCGACGGCCAAGCTATTCCCTGTTTTTCGTTTCGTGTTTTCGTTCTTTCGTGTTTTCGTGATTTGCATGACGTTCCTGGGACGACCGTCGCACTTATTTGACGGTCAAACGGTTTGCTAGATCATTTCTGGCAACCATGAATCTGGTAACTATGAATAATGCGGGCTAGACGCTCGGCTCGTCTTCATCGCCCGCCAGCTTCAAGGGCGGCAGTTCGGTGCGCACCGAAAGCGGCCGCGGCGGAGGCGGCAGCGCATCCGCGGCCGGCGCCTCGTCGCCCGCAGCCTCGCGGGCCGCGGAACGGGCCGCCTTCGCGGGAGACGCCTTCGCGACGTTGGCTGGCCCGGCGGCCAGATCGCGACGGCGGGCGGCCTGCAGCTCGGCCCGAGCGGCTTCCGCCAACGCTTCGGAAGCCGCGAACAAGTACAAATCATCCTCCCCGCACGCCATCTCCGGCTTCGACAACTCCCCGGCGTGCTGCGAACAGGTCCAGATCGTCAGCCGCACCCGCTCCTTCCAGCTTTTGATCCACAGCAGCACGCCGCCGCCGATCGCCACGAGCATCGCCAGCCCGACGAATTTCCACGAACCGAAGATCAGCCACGGCAACAAGACCATGCAGGCTACGCCGAGCGTGCCGAAAATGATGTTCAGCGGCGAATCGAAGCGGCGAATCGACCGGCTGAACTCTCGCTGCTCGAGATCCTTGGTCTTGCCGCACTGCCAGCACCGCTCGGGCAAAGAGATTTGCCACTTGAGTCCGACGCGGCTTTCGCGCGCCCGGTACTTGACCTGCCGTTCCTTCATGTCAGGCGTGGCGAGGATCGGCAGCCAAACCCGCAGGTTCACCGCGCCTTGCTTCGCCAGCGGTCGAAATGACCGCCACAATGGGCCCGCAGCGCCGCCCGCGGGCTTCGGCGTCGCTTGTTCCTTGGAGACGGGGGCGGAATCAATGTCGTCCGGCATACCTTTCCATAGTACACCGAATGCCCGCCCGCGGGGAGCAGGGGAGCATTAGAGGATCGACGAAATCGCGAACAGGATCGCGAACACGACCAGCATGAAACCGGTGATCCAGGCCCCGATCCGCAGGGCGCCGGCGAGAATGGCTTCCATCGCCTCGTGACGCGTGGCGGAATAGACCATGCTCACCGCAACGATCAACGGCAGCGCGTACCAGAGGTCGTTGATATGGCCCGCCGCCAAGAGCGGCCAAGCGAGGTTTCCGAACATTAGCCGCCGCCCCCTTTCCCGTTTTCGTCGTCGTCCTCGTCGTCCTTCTCATCGCGTTTTTCCGGCGGCGCAGCAAGGGCAAAGGCGGGGCCGCCCCAGGCGTCGTAAATCGCCAGGATGTTGAGCAAGCCGGCGATCATCGTATAGACCGTGCCGAATTCCCAATAGCGGTGCAGACGCTTCTGCAGGCGGTCGAGTTCGTCCTCGTCATTCGGAAGCTGGCTGACCTGCGGGGGGGCCATGAAATCCTTGCAAAACGGGAATTGAAGCGGCGTTTTGCGCGCGGCCTGCACCAGGGCCGGCATCGCCGGCAGGCCAACGCCGATCTGGCACAAATAGGGCAAACGCCGATCGTTCTCGCGCAGCGAGGCATAGACCACGCGGCCCTCGCCCAGATACAGCCCGAATACGAACGTGCCCAGAATCCAAACGAAGAACAGCACGGCTTTGTGCCGGCGCCCCTGATACCAGTGCCCCGCGCCAGGAACCAGCCAGGCGAGAAACGCCGCCAGGAAAGGATCCTTCAAATCGATCTCGGTTTTTTCCGGCAGCGCGGCGGCCGTACTGGCCTCGGGGCTGGCAGGGACTTTCGCCATATCAAGAAATCCGTGGAAAGGCCGCTTGATTCGCCGTTTATTTTAGGGCGCAGCCCCGCCAATGCTAGAGCAACTGCCGCGGCGCCTACGCCCGGTCGTCGGCCGCGGCGAGGGCGTCCATCACGCCCAACTCGTCATAAACGGCTTCGACCGTATAGGCATCGACGGCGGGCAGGCGGCCGGCCGCCGCGGCCAACAGGGCCAAGTCGGCCAGCAAGGCCACGCGACGAACGGCCCCGCCAGACAATTCGTGCAAACGCCGCAAAGCTTCGGCTGAAAAAATGGATTCTTTTCGCCCGGCGCGCAGCAGGCTGCTTTGCAGATAGCTTTCGGTGTCGGCCAATTCCCAGGCAGCCAGATCGACCCGCAATTCGGCCAATTCCAGCAACTGCGGGCCGATCGCCAGCGTCCGATTCGAGCGGCCGGCCAGCACCACGGTCAATCGGCTGGAACTACTCGGCTCGCCTCGAACCAGGCGGACGACCTGCCCCAAAACCTCGCTCGACGCCAAGTCGGCGTCGTCGAGCAGCACGACGTTCGTTATGGCCTGGCAGTTGTTCGCCGCCAGCAGGTCGCCGAGTTGGCGCCAAAGTTCGAAGGCCCCGGTTTCTTCGTCGGGGGTCAAGCCGCAGGCGGCGGCCAAGCCCCACAACATTTCGCGGGCCGACAGGCCTTGCAGGCTGAGTGCGGCCGTCTGCACCGACGGGCGACGCAATTGCTTGGCCAACACGTTCAGCATGAACGACTTGCCGCTGCCCGACGCCCCCAACAGCAGCCCCAGCCGCCGCTGGGAATCGACGAGATAATGCAGCCGGGCCAGGGCTTCTTCATGGGTGGAACTCGGCACGTAACCCTGCGGGTTTCGGCCAGTGGCGAACGGTTTTTGCCGAAGCCCCCAGTAATCCAGGTACATTGGGCTGATCTCGCGCTTTCTCGTTGCGCAGTCGCTGCGCGAAGCTGGACGGGTGAATCGCTATTTTTTACCTAATCGGTAAAATGCCTCGCGCAACTTAGCTTTTCCCGCTGAGGCCCCCGCCATGGCCGACCGCTATTTCGTCGAATCGCCGATCGTTTCGGATCGGGCGATGCTGACCGCAGACGAAGCGCACCACCTGCTGCACGTGATGCGAGCCAAAGCCGGCCAGCAGGCGACGCTTTTCGATGGCAGCGGCGCGGAATTCTTGGCTCGGATCGAACGCCTGGGCCGGAGCGAGGTCGAGCTTTCGGTCGTGGAGCGAATCGAGCGGGACTGCGAATCGCCGCTGGAAATGACCTTGGCCGTGGCCTTGCCCAAAGGAGACCGACAGCGCTGGCTTGTCGAAAAGGCCGTCGAATTGGGCGCCCGCCGGCTGATTCCGCTTGAAACAGCGCGAGGAGTCGCTCAGCCCGTCGACAAAGCACTGGCCCGCCTGCGCCGCACGGTGATCGAAGCCTCGAAACAGTGCGGACGCAATCGATTGCTGGAAGTTGCTGACAGCCAGCCGTTCGCAGCCTACTGCCAATCGGTTTGCCGGCCCGACAGTTTGCGCATTCTGGCCCACCCTGCGGGCGAAGCGACGCTGAGCGAGGTTTTGCGAGATCGCCCAGAAATTCGCAACTTGGCGGCCGCCATCGGCCCCGAAGGGGGCTGGACCGATGACGAGTTGGGCCTGGCCCGCACTCACGACTGGCAATCGGTCCGGCTTGGGCCGCGCGTGCTGCGGGTCGAGACCGCGGCTTTGGCGATTGCCGCCGTCGTGTCTGGCGGGTTTTGAGCCATCGCGCTCTTGTCAGCCAGCCCCTTCTATTGCCGGAAATCGCCCAGGGTTTATACTTTGCGTGCCGTAAGCAGCCGCTTGGTCGACCGAGCGGCTGCCGCGGGGCATTCGCTGGCGTCCTTTGTATCGGCGCCGACCCGGCGGCCGTGCGGCAATGATCAAGACTAACCTGGAGCATCATGCTGAAAGTCAAGCTGCCCGACGGAAGCGTTCGCGAGTACTCCCAGCCGGTCCGCGTCATCGACGTGGCCCAGGAAATCGGTCCGCGGCTGGCGAAGGCCACGGTGGCGGCGATCGTCGATGGCCGCACGGTGGGCGCCGACTTCCAACTGCCCGCGGCTGGCGAAGTCTCGCTGCGGCTGCTCACGAAAAAGGATTCCGAGGCGCTGGCCGTGATGCGGCATTCCTGCGCCCATGTGATGGCCCGGGCCGTGATGCGGTTGTTCGGCGGGGCGCAGTTGGCCTTCGGCCCGACGATCGACAACGGTTTTTACTACGACATCGGCGGGCTAGAGCGCTCGTTGACCGAGGCCGACTTTCCGGCGATCGAAGCCGAAATGGCCAAGATCGTCAAAGCCGACGAGCCGTTCGAGCGGCTTGTGGAACCGCGCGAGACGGCCCTGGCCATCTGCCGCGATTTGCATCAGCCTTTGAAAGTCGAACACATCGAAACCGGCTTGGCCGATCAGGAAACGCTCTCGTTCTATCGCCAAGGCGAGTTCCTCGATCTCTGCCGCGGGCCGCACGTGCCCAGCGCCGGGACGATCGGCGAGTTCAAATTGCTTTCGGTCGCCGGCGCGTACTGGAAAGGCGACGCCTCGCGGCAGCAATTGCAGCGGCTTTATGGAACGGCCTGGTTCACCAAGCAGGAGCTTGAAGAACACTTGCGGCTGGTCGAAGAAGCCAAGCGGCGCGATCATCGCGTGCTCGGCCGGCAGTTGGAGCTGTTCGCCACCAGCCCGCTGGTCGGCGCCGGTTTGATCTTGTGGCTGCCCAAGGGCGCGATCGTTCGCGGGCTGCTCGAAGCGTTCGTGCGCGAAGAGCTCTTCAAACGCGGCTACGAGCCGGTCTACACGCCGAACATTGGCCGCGTCGAAATGTACGAGACGAGCGGCCATTTTCCCTATTATCGCGACTCGCAGTTCATGCCGATCTTCGGCCACGACGCCGGGCAAGTGATCGATTACCTGACGCGCAAGCTCGATCCGAGCGATGCTTCGACCCCGCACGACTTGACGTCCGACGGAGAGAAGAAGCTGATCGAGGCCGCGCGGCTGGCGGGCTTCGATGCAGCCTACGATCCGGCCGCCCGTGTCGATGCGAAATTGGCCGCGCTGAAGGATTGGAGCCGCAAGCAGGAGCGGTATCTGCTCAAGCCGATGAACTGCCCGCACCATATCATGATCTACAAGTCGAAGCCTCGCAGCTATCGCGACTTGCCGGTGCGGCTGGCCGAGTTCGGCACGGTCTATCGCTACGAGCAGTCGGGCGAGCTAGGCGGCATGACGCGAGTGCGGGGCTTCACGCAGGACGACGCCCATTTGTTCTGCACCGAAGACCAGGTGGCCGACGAATTCCGCGGCTGTCTGGAGATGACGCAGCATGTATTGAACGTGCTGGGCCTGCGCAATTACCGTGTGCGGCTGGGCTTTCGCGATCCGAACAGCGACAAATACGTCGGCAGCGACGAAAGTTGGCGCCGCGCCGAGGCCTCGCTCGAAGAAGTCTGCCGCAGCATGAACTTGCCGCAGATGGAGATCGAACGGGGCGAAGCGGCCTTCTATGGGCCGAAGGCCGATTTCGTCGTCGCCGACTGCCTGGGCCGCGAATGGCAACTGGGCACCGTGCAACTCGACTACAATCTGCCGAGCGCCGAGCGGTTCGGCCTGGAATACATTGGCGCCGACAACGCCGCGCACCGCCCGATCATGATCCATCGGGCGCCGTTAGGTTCGCTGGAGCGGTTCATGGGGGTGCTGATCGAGCATTTCGCCGGGGCCTTTCCACTGTGGCTGGCGCCCGAACAGGTGCGGGTGCTGATCGTCAGCGAAAAGTCGGAGCAATACGCGCGCGGCGTCGAAGCGCAGCTTCGCGCGGCCGGCTTCCGCGCAACCGGCGACTATCGCCCGGAGAAGCTGGGGGCCAAGATCCGCGATGCGCAGTTGAAGCTGGTCCCCTATATGCTGGTCGTCGGCGAAAAGGACATGGCGGCCGGCACGGTTTCGGTTCGCGACCGCATCGAAGGCGACTTGGGGGCGATGCCCGTGGCCGCCGCAATCGCCAAGCTGCAAGCGGAAGTCGCCGACAAGACGATCCGCCAGTCGGCGCCGCCGCCGAACGCAGGGCTGGCCGGCGCCGCGCAGGGCAATGAATACTAAGGAGACTGAATACTGACGCGAGTGAATACTGAAACGAGTCGGATTTCGTGATATGCTTGAGAGGCGCCCTGGGAGGAAAACGATTGACTGCCGGGCGCGGTCAAGCCGATACTGGCAGGGCAAGCCGATACTGGCAGGGGCGTTACCCGTTACATGGTTTTTTTGGAAGGACAACAGCGATCGAACGGTCACAAAGGATCAACGAACAGATCCGCATCTCGCCGATCCGCGTGATTTCCGCGGAAGGAGAACAACTGGGAATCATGCCCACCGAACAAGCCTTGACCGCCGCGCGCGAGGCCGATTTGGATTTGGTCGAAGTGGCGCCGAACGAGCGGCCTCCCGTCTGCCGCATCATGGACTTCGGCAAGTTCAAGTACCAGCAGAAAAAGCGGCAGCACAAGACCCACACGCACCAGACCAAGATCAAAGAAATCCGGGTGCGTCCGAAGACGGGCGACCACGACATCGAAGTCAAAGTCAACCACGCGCGCGAGTTCCTGACGCACAAGGACAAAGTGATCGTTTCGGTCGTCTTTCGCGGGCGCGAATTGGCCCACATCGAAGAGGGCCAGCGCGTGATTCGCCAGGTGATCCAAAGCCTGGAAGACGTGGGCAAGATCGAGGCCCCGCCCAACCAGCAAGGCAAGCGAATCACCTGCGTCCTGGCGCCGAAGTAAGTCCCGGCTCATTCACGCTTTCGCGGCGAAAACCCTTGGCTCGCCGCCGACCAGCATGGGCGGTTCTGGTCCGTCGCTCGTCTTTGATGTAGGACGGATCTCCCGGTCCGTCGCCTGCGTGACTGTAGCACGGACCTCCGGGTCCGTCGCGGGCCATTCGATGGACTGGGAGAGTCCGTCTTATGGGATTAGGCGCTACATTTTGCATTGGCACGGTTCTTGCTTTTGGGTTTACGCAGCCAGGGCCAGCGTCTCAACCCTTTCAGCAGCGTGAACACAAGGAGAATCGTCATGCGCAATAGTTTGATCGTTTCCGCGACAATGCTAGCACTGGGCGTGGTCGGCCCGGCGTGGTCGGCCCATGCCGCCGACACCAAGATCAAGAAGACCGACAGCGCCACGGTGCTGCGCGCCTACGACATGATGGGCATGAACGTGCGCAACGCCGCGGGCGAGTCGCTCGGCGAAGTCAAAGACCTGATGGTCGACTTGCAACATCCGGCGCGCGTCCGTTACGCGGCGGTTTCCTACGGCGGCTTCTTGGGCGTCGGCAACAAGTTGTTCGCCGTCCCTTGGAACGCCATGAAGCTGCGGCACGATGCCGACAATGCCCAGCGGGCGTTTTTGGAGTTGGACGTCAGCAAGGAAAGCCTGAAGAACGCGCCGGGCTTCGACAAGGACAAGTGGCCTAACTTCGCCGACGCCCATTGGGCCGACGAAGTCCACAAACATTATCGCGTCCACTCGGAAAACGCCAACGTCGACATCGACGTCAAGCGCAAGGAAGCCCCGCCGGCGAAGAACGCGCCTACGGCAATGCTCCGCCGCGCCAGCAAGGTCGAGGGAATCGAGGTCAAGAACGAAGAGAACCAGAAGATCGGCAAGGTCGAGGATCTGGCGATCGACGCCAATAGCGGCAAGATCCGTTACGTCGCACTGTCGTTCGGCGGCTTCCTCGGGGCGGGCGACAAACTGTTCGCCGTGCCCTGGGACGCCGTCATGTTCGAGTACGACGCCAAGGACAAGAAGGACTGCCTGATCTTCGACGTCAGCAAGGACACGTTGACGAACGCTCCAGGTTTCGACAAGGACCACTGGCCGAACTTCGGCGACAAGAAGTGGAGCGACGAAACCGAGCGGCATTACAAGACGCACGTCGAGAAGGCCGCCTCGCGGGCGAAAGAACGCCGCGGCTAAGCGACCGTTTGCAACGGGCCCCTGTCGGCGCCTGCGGGAACGGAAAAGACCTTTGGGTCGGTTCCGGTTCCGGCAGGCGCCGATTTTTTTTGCGCGGCAGCCCTGGTCCGCCGTTAGAACATCAAGATTCGGCCGGTCGAGCCCGCGGAGGCTCCTCGAACGCAATCCGCCGAAGCGTCGCGGAGATGGACGTCGAAGGAACCAACAGCGCTTGCCCCTTCTCCTTCGCCGCCCTTCATTGGCGGAGATGGTTCGACTCCCCTGAAAAGACTTTGTAAGCTATTGTTAGACGGTACGTTAGGATACGTTTTCCCCGGCCGGCCAACACTGAAACCGGGCCTCCGGGCCGCTCGAAGGGCGAGGTACGACCAAGATGAGTCTTTTGGCGATCACGATTGGCGCCGGCGCGGTCCTCATGGCCGCTTATTTGACCTACGGACGGTGGCTAGTCGGCAAGCTCGAACTGCACGGCGATGCCCCCACCCCGGCCTGCGAGGTCAATGACGGCGAAGACTTCGTGCCGACGCCGGCGCCCTATTTGTTCTCGCAGCACTTCTCGGCGATCGCGGCGGCGGGGCCGATCGTCGGCCCGATCGTCGCGGGGCTGCTGTTCGGTTGGGTTCCGGCGCTGATTTGGATTCTGGTCGGCAGCATTCTGATCGGCGGCGTTCACGATATGACGTCGCTGGTAGCGAGCGTCCGGCACAAGGCCCGCAGCATTCCCGACATCGTGCGCGAGCACATGAGCCGCCGGGCATATCTGTTGTTCTTGTCGTTCGTCTGGATCGCGCTGGTTTATATCGTGGTCGCGTTCACCGACATCACGGCCACCACGTTCGCTCCCGATCTTGCGGCCGGGGCCAAGGTCGAAGAAGTGCAGATGGGCGCGGCGGTGGCCAGCTCCTCGATGATGTATCTGGCGTTGGCGGTCGTGATGGGGTTGGTGCTGCGCTACACGAAGCTGTCGCTGAGTTGGGCCACGGCGATCTTCATGCCGCTGGTGCTGGTTTCGATCTGGGCGGGACAACACTTGCCGCTATCGATTCCCCAGGCGTTTTGGTATCAGGGCGGCGGCGCGGACCACGCCAGCGCCGCCAAGACCTGGGACATTCTGCTGCTGGTTTATTGCGGCGTGGCCTCGGTCGTGCCGGTCTGGGCTTTGCTGCAACCGCGCGGGTTTCTGGGCGGGTATTTCCTCTCGGCGACGGTGCTCTTGGCTTTTTTGGGCATCGTCGCGGCGACATTGTTGGGCCAGGCGATCGAGATCACCTATCCGAAGTTCATCGGCTGGGAAGTCACGCAAGCCGGAAAGACGCTGTATCTGTTTCCGGCGTTGTTCGTGCTGATCGCCTGCGGCGCCTGCAGCGGTTTTCATTCGATGATTAGTTCCGGCACATCTTCCAAGCAGCTTCGCTCGGAGACCGACGCGAAAAGCATCGGCTACGGCTGCATGCTGCTGGAAGCCTTCGTGGCGGTGATCTCGCTGAGCTGCGTAATGATCATGGCCCGGGGCGAGACCGGCGGTCCCGACCAGATTTTCGCCCGCGGCGTCTCGCGGTTCATCGCCCTGTTCGCGCAACTCTGCAAAATCGACTACGACGCCGCCCAGGGCTACCTGTACAGCTTCTGCTTGCTGGCCTTTGCCACGTTCATCTACGACACGCTCGATGTCTGCACGCGATTGGGCCGCTACGTGCTCGAAGAGTTCACCGGCTGGCGCAGCCGCGCGGGACGCCTAACATGCACGGTGCTGACGCTGCTGCCGCCGATGTATCTGGTGCTGCAAACGGTGACCAATCCGGCGACCGGCGCCCCGGTGCCGGCCTGGAAAATCTTCTGGAACCTGTTCGGCACGGCCAATCAACTGTTGGCCGCGCTGACCTTGATCGGGGTCACCGTCTGGCTGCTGCGCACCGGCAAGAGTTGGGTCTACACGGCGCTGCCGGCGTTGTTCATGGTGCTGGTCACGTTCAGCTCGTTGAGCCTGATTCTCTGGGACTGGGCCCTCACGGCTCGAGCGGCCTGGAGCGATGGCCACCGTTTCGACGTCAATGGCCCCCTGAGCGCCGTCCTGTTCCTGCTTGCCATTCTGCTGGTGATCGAAGGAGCGGTCGTCATCAACCGCACGCTCCGCGAGCGCGCCGCGGCCGCCGTGGCGGCTGCTGGAAGAACCGCCTAAATTGCCAGCAAGCTCGGCGCCCGCTGCGATAAAAAGGGGCAGGCGTTCGTCCCGGTCCAATCGCGAGCAGGTTGCGCAAATTCGTCGCAAGTCGTCTCGGTCAAGTTGCTTACGTGCTATACGTCTTGACGAATTGGCCATTCGGCTCCGCGTGCTGGCATGTCTTCTGCTTAATGCCGGCCGCTTGAGTTTCTGCACCGGGTTGGCGTAGATGCCCGATGCACCGTATTTGCTGTTCCGCGATGGTCCGCGGAACTTGGGCGTCCTTCTTCCTGCGAGGCGAAGCTTGTCATGGCACTTTCCCCAGACGTATTTCGGAAAACGATCCCGTGGATTCTGATGGTTTGCGTAGCGGCGGCCTTGTGCGCCGCCGCGCCGCATATCGTAGCGGCCCAAGATGCCGACGAGGCGGCCCCCGAGGCCGAAGCAGCCGCGGATGATGCAACCCCGATTCCCGCGGCCCCCACCGCTCCGGCGCCGGCCGCGCCGCCCAGCAACGCCGACTTGAAGGTGATGGCCGATACGGTCTGGGTCGTAATCGCGTCGATGCTGGTGTTTTTCATGAACCTCGGTTTCGCCTGCGTCGAGTCGGGCTTCTGCCGCCAGAAGAACTGCGTCAACATTCTCTCGAAAAACTTCATCGTGTTCGCCGTCACCACGATCGGCTTCTGGCTGCTCGGCTGGGGCTTGATGTTCGGCGGCGATGACGGCCACGGGTATGTCGGCACGAAGGGCCTGTGGATGGTCGGCGGCGCCGACAACAGCCCGGCGACGATGAGCGCCTACGAGGGGGTCTACGGCGCTTTGAACTGGACGGGCGTGCCGCTGCTGGCCAAGTTTTTCTTCCAACTCGTATTCGCCGGGACCGCCGCCACGATCGTCTCGGGCGCGGTCGCCGAACGGATCAAGTATCACTCGTTCATCTTGTTCAGCTTCATCATGGCGATCGCCATTTATCCGGTGGTCGGCCACTGGATTTGGGGCGGGGGGTGGCTGCAAACCCGCGGCTTTCTCGACTTCGCCGGTTCGACGCAGGTGCATTCGATCGGCGGTTGGGCGGCGCTGGCGGCGATCATCATCCTCGGGCCGCGGATCGGCAAATATGGGCCGGGTGGCAAGATCAACGCGATTCCGGGCCACAACCTGGCGATCGCCACGATTGGCTGCTTCGTGCTCTGGTTCGGCTGGTTCGGCTTCAATCCCGGCAGCACGATGGGCGTCGATCCGGCGGCGATTTCCGAAATTGCCGTGACCACGAACCTGGCCGCGGCGGCGGCGACGCTGAGCGCCACCCTCACTGCTTGGCTGTTGCTCGGCAAGCCCGACCTGGGCATGACGCTCAACGGCTGCCTGGCCGGGTTGGTGGCGATTACCGCCGGCTGCGCGTTCTTTACGCCGGCCGTTTCCGTGTTGATTGGCCTGGTCGCCGGCGTGCTGGTCGTGTTGGGCGTGTTGTTCTTCGACCGGATGAAAATCGACGATCCGGTCGGCGCCACGTCGGTCCACTTGCTCAATGGCGTGTTCGGCACGATTTGCGTCGGCCTGTTCGCCACGCCCGATCGGATCGGCCGCGCAGGCAACGCGGCGGCCAAAGCCGGGCTATTTTACGAAGGCGGCTCACAGCAATTGATCACTCAATTGATCGGCGTCGGGGCCTGCGCCGGCTACGTGCTGGTGGTGTCGCTCGTGGCCTGGGCGATTCTGAAGGCCACGGTCGGCATTCGGGTCTCAGCCGAAGAGGAGTTCGACGGCCTGGACCACGGCGAGCACGGCAACGAAGCCTATCACGGCTTCCAGTTCATCCAAGGCGTGTAATCCATTCCATCGCGCCGCAGCGGGACAGTGTGAGTTCTGGCTTCCGCCAAGCCAGAAGGACGCCCACGGCTTGGGCGGGTGGCTTCGGTCATCCGCCCAAGTCGGGGCTATTTCCTTGGCGGTCCTGAAGCGTCTTAGGGGACGAAGCCGAAGTGTGGCCTGTCGGCCGCGGCTAGGCTAAAGTGTTCGCTGTTGCCCAAGGGGAAGCCGAATTCGATCGTCAACCGCGACACGAGGACCGCCATGAAGCTTCGTATTCTCCCAGCCCTCGCGGGCCTGGTCATGGCGTGCCTGCCGGCGCCGGGCGCGAATTCTTCGTTCGCCCGCGCCGCCGAACCGTTGCGGCTGCATTTGCGGGGCCGCGCGCCGGTCACGGCGAATGGCGATCAATTCCAAGTTGCGGCGAGCGAGGTCGAGTGGGATCCGGCGAAGACGGCGATCATCGTTTGCGACATGTGGAACCAGCATTGGTGCCGCGGCGCGACCGAGCGCGTGGCGGAGATGGCGCCGCGGATGAACGAAGTGCTCAAGGCGGCCCGCAGCCGCGGCGTGCTCGTCATTCATTGCCCCAGCGACACGATGAAGTTCTACCAGGACGCGCCGCAGCGAAGGCTCGCCCGGCAAGCTCCGCCGGTCGAGCTCAAGCCGCTGGCCGCCGGCTGGTGTCCGCTCGGCGGGGGCCAAGAGCCGCCGCTGCCGTTCGACAATTCGAAAGACCGCTGCGATTGCACGCCGCAATGCCCGCACGGCCATCCGTGGAAGCGGCAGATCGACGCGCTCGAAATCGCCGACGAGGACGCGATCACCGACAACGCCGAAGCGATCTACCTGATGCGCCAGCGCGGCATCGACCGCGTGATCGTGATGGGCGTGCATGCCAATATCTGCGTCCTGCGCCGCCCTTTCGCCGTGCGGCAGCTTCTCGCCCAAGGCCAGCAAGTCGTGGTGATGCGCGACCTGACCGACAGCATGCACGATTCGGCCTCGCCGCCCGCCGGGCTCGACCATTTCCGCGCCACCGAGCGAATCGTCGAACATATCGAGAAATATTGGTGCCCTACGATCACCAGCCAGGACTTTTTGGGCGGCGCGGCCTTCGAGTTCCGCGAAGATCCGCGGCCCCACGTCGTGCTGCTGATCGGCGAGGATGAATATCAGACCGACCGCACGCTGCCGGCTTTCGCCGACGCCGAACTGGCCGACCGCGGGCTGCGCGTGACGGTGATCCGCTCCGACCCTCGCGACCCGAACGACTTCGCCGGACTGGAGGCCCTCGACGCGGCCGACGTGCTGTTGGTCAGCGTTCGCCGCCGCACGCCGCCCCAGGCGCAGCTCGATCGGATCCGCGCGTTCGTCGCCGCGGGCAAGCCGCTGGCCGGCATTCGCACGGCGAGCCATGCGTTTTCGCTGCGCAACGATCAGCCGCCTCCCGCGGGCCACGCCGCCTGGCCCGAGTTCGACGCCCAGGTATTGGGCGGCCATTACGTCGGCCATCACGACGCGCCGGGCCTCGGCAAACCGCGGACGCTGGTCTCGGTCCTTCCCGGCAAGCTCGATCATCCGATCTTGGCCGGCGCGCCCCAAGGCGAAATCGCCGTTGGCTCATCGCTCTACAAGACCAGCCCGTTGGCCCCGTCGGCCGTGGCGCTGGTGATGGGCCGCGTCGAAGGTCAAGAACCCGCCGAGCCGGCGGCCTGGACGAACGCGACTTCCAGCGGCGGCCGAGTGTTCTACACGTCGCTGGGTCATCCGGAAGATTTCAAATCGCCCTTCTTCCGCCAGTTGTTGCTCCACGGCATTTTTTGGGCGCTCGACAAGCCGGCGCCGAAATGATCTCGCCCGCGGCGCGTGCGATTTACTAGGCGGCGTTCGTCCGTTCCACCAATCGCGCCAAGAGTTCTCTCGCGGCGCCGGAGTCGATC
>DATNEC010000549.1:0-8613 GCA_035606815.1 Pirellulales bacterium | reverse complement strand
TCGCCGTTTTCCGCTGCTCCAGTTCACGATCGCCGAGGGCTTCGACCGCCTGCTCGTAGTTGCTGAGCGCCAATTTGTACTGTTTGATCGACTCGAAACAGACCCCCAACTCAAGAAACACCAGGCCGCGGCGTTTGGTGTCGGTGCGGGCCTCTTGCAAGACCTTGATGGCCTCTTGAAAGTTCTTGCCGCGGCGCAAACGCACGCCCAATTCGTACTTGAACCCCAGGTTCTGCGGGTATCGTTCGCAACGACTGCGGTAGATCGTGGTCTCCGTGTTGTTCAACTCGGTCCACATTTGCTGATAGAGGCTCTTGGCTTCGGGCGTGTCTTCGGCCTTGGCCTTTTTTTCGGCCATCGCCAGGTGGTGCCGCGCGCGGCGCAGTTGTGCGTCTTCGAGGCGCTCGCGCATTTCAACAGCGCCGCCCGACGCCTGCAGCGCGCGCTGCAAGACCTCTTCGGCCTGCTCGTAGCGATCTTCCTTGAGGTGCAAATCGGCCAATTCCAAGTACAGCGACATATTGGCCGGGTCGCGTTTGAGCTTCTTTTCGAGCTGCTCTTCGGGCGACGACGACGGGCCGGCATGGCCTTGCCGCTCGGCTTGCGCCTGTTTGTCGACCATCACCTGCGTGCTGCTCTCGGCGTCTTCATAGCCGCCTTTGTGGATGGTCTTTTCGACGGTCAGATTCGCGATGGCGCGGTGCGCCTCCTCGTCGTTCGGCTTGCCCTGCTGCACGCGCATCCAGCAAGCGATCGCCTGGTCGAACTGACCCAGCTTGCCTAAGGCGCGGCCCAAGAGGCGGTTGCAGTCGATGTCTTTGATGTCGGCGTCGAGGGCCGCCTTGAGATAGACGATCTGCGCTTCCTCGAAATGCAACTGGTCGCAGGCCCCCGCCATGTCGGCCAGGGCCGAGGCGTCCCAGGGGTTCAGTTCCAGCACTTTCAGCCCGCCGGCGATGACCCCAAGCCAGTCTTTCTTGCGAGCCGAGTTTTTCACGGCGGTCTTCGCACCGGCGGAGCGGACGCTCGCCAGTTTTGCCCCGGTTTTGTTGTTGTTATACTTTTTTTGCAGGTTCGAGACGAAGTTTTGGGTATAGAGCAGGTTCGACGGGTCGCCGACCACGCATTGCGTAAACATCTGGGTGGCGTAGTCGTATTGCCCCTGGGCCGAACTCTTGCTGCCATGCTCGAAACATTGCTGCAACATCCGCCGCTTGGCGGGCGGAATCGGCTGTCGGCCCGGACCGTTGGGTTCATCGGGAGTCGATGCCGCTGTCGTTGTCGTTGCCATGCTGGGCCTTGGATCGTGTCAAGCGATGAATGAGTGCGAGGCCGGCGCTTCGCTCGCGCCGCGTGCCGATCAACGAATCTCCAACGTCATGAGTCGCGAGCGGGCCGCGAGACGGGCAGCAAATTACGAAGATTTAACGTACATTTCATTCTAACAGCCAGCGACGCCGACACAACGCATTTCGCACGCCCGACATGGCCGACTCTCCTTCTCCCATACATGGCCGGGTTTATCTGGTCGGCGCCGGTCCCGGCGATCCGGGATTGATTACGCTGCGCGGCGTCGAGTGCCTGCGGCGGGCCGACGTGGTGCTCTACGACTACCTGGTGAACTCAAACATCTTGCAGCACCTTCGGCCCGGCGCCGAGGCCATTTGCCTGGGCCGTCACGGCGGCGGCCGGTTGATGAGCCAGCAAGAAGTAAACGAACGACTCATTTCGGCGGCCCGGCGCGGCCAGACCGTCGTGCGGCTCAAGGCGGGCGACCCTGCTATCTTCGCGCGCGCGGCCGAAGAGATCGACTGCCTCTCCGTGGCCGGGATTCCCTTCGAAGTCGTGCCGGGGATCACCGCGGCTTTCGCGGCCGGCAGCTACGCCGGCATTCCGTTGACCCATCGCGACGCCGCATCGGCCGTCGCGCTCGTCACCGGCCACGAACAAAACGAGAAACAGGGATCGGCGCTCGACTACGCCGCCTTGGCTGTTTTTCCCGGCACGCTGGTGTTTTACATGGGCGTGACCAGCGCGCCGGTTTGGACGCAATCGCTGCTCGACGCCGGCAAATCTGCCGACACGACCGCGGCGATCGTGCGGCGCTGCTCCTGGCCCGACCAAACCGTCGTGCGTTGCCGGCTCGACGAAGTCGCCGGGCGGATCGCCGAGCGGCGAATCCGGCCGCCAGCGCTGGTCGTCGTCGGCCCCGTGGCGGCATTGGAACCCACGGTCTCTTGGTTCGCCAATCGCCCGTTGTTCGGCCGCCGCGTGCTGGTCGCCCGGCCGCGCAGCCAGACTGAGCGGCGGGCCGAGCCGTTGGCCGAGCGGCTACAGGAACTAGGCGCCGAAGTCCTCGTGCAGCCGGCGATCGAGATCTCCGAGCCGCAGGATTGGGCGCCGGTCGATCGGGCCTTGCGCAAGCTCGACGAATACGATTGGCTCGTGTTTTCCAGCGCCAATGGCGTCCGCTTTCTGCTCGAACGCATTTGCCAGGAACATGGCGATCTGAGGCGGCTGGGCCGCATCCGTCTGGCGGTCATCGGCCCTGGCACGGCCGAAGCCCTGGAAGCCTATCATCTCAAGCCCGACGCGGCCCCGAGCGAGTTCCGGGCCGAAGCGCTGGCCGACGCCCTCGCCCCGCAGGCGGCCGGACGGCGGTTCCTATTGGTCCGAGCCAGTCGCGGTCGCGAGGTATTGGCCGAACGATTGACCGCCGCGGGCGGCCAAGCGGACCAGATCGTCGCCTACCGCAGCACCGACGTCGCGGCGGCCGATCCGGACATCGACGCGGCGTTGGCGGCGGGGCGCGTCGATTGGATTGCCGTGACCAGTTCGGCGATCGCCCGTTCGCTGGTCTCGCTGTTCGGCGACAAGCTGCGCCGGGCGAAGCTGGCCAGCATCAGCCCGGTCACGTCAGCCACCCTCGTCGAACTGGGCTACCCGCCGGCCGCCGAGGCCGTCGAATATACGATGCTCGGTGTCGCCGAAGCGATTTTGGCCCGCTCGTAGGACCGCCACGACTGGCACAGGTTCCCAGGCTTCGCAGTCTTTGCAATTGCCGCGTTCCATCCAGTTTGGAGGGCCTGCGCGCCGATGGGAATATGATGAGGGAGTTCGTTCGCCGATTCGACGCGTCGGAGCCTTTCGATCATGTCCTCCTTGCCGTGCGGTGTCTGTGTCGTTTCGATCGATGTTCGGATGTCTGGCCAAGTACGGGGCGCCGCGGCGGAGCTGCTACGGCATTTAGCACCCCGGCAATGCAAGGTCACCCTGTCGCTGGACGGCACGGCGGAGAGGGACTGGATCGACGCGGCGCGACACGATCCGGCGGGGCACGAACTGGCGATTCTGGCGGGGAAACACTGGTATTCGGTGGATAATCACCGCGGGCGATTCGCGGAGCAGCTTTCGCAGGGCATCCAGCATGCGCAGGCTGCCGGTTGCACTCCGACCACGCTGGCATTGCCGGCCGGCCATTTGGCCGAGCATCTCGACCTATTGGTGAAACACGGCATTTCGGCGGTGAGAACTACGCGAACGGCCCGCCCTCGGGGTTTGGCGGCTTGGTGGCGCGCCTGGCGCTCCGCCACTCCATGCACAGCGGCGCCCCACGCCTTGCGCTGGGGTCTATGGGAATTCGACGGCTCGCTGTCGCTCGTTCAGCACGGCTTGCGGCGCACCTTGAAGGCCGTTTCCGGCGCCGCCGCGACGGGCGGATTGGCCCATGTTGCGATCGACCTCGAACGGCTTGCCGCCCAAGGCCCCTCGGGCTGGAAACTGCTCGATCGGACGCTGGAGCACGTGGCGCGGTTGCGCGAGCAGAAGACGATCGAAGCCCAGACCGTTTCTGCCGTCGCCGCCCAATTGGTCCGCACGCGGCACTCGTCCCCCGCGCGCTCGATCTTAAGGCCCGCAGCCTAGGCCGCCCGCCTCACGGCAGTTCGCGAAAAGTCGACCAGCTCAGGTAGGCCAGCACGACCGAGCAAACGACGAAACCCACGTCCATCATCGTGGTGTCGCCGCTGAAGGGAAAATCCAAGGCCAGATCCAACCCGAATATCAACAGCAACAAGACGGCGACGACCATCCCGGTGATGCTCAGGACTTTGGGCATCGGCGTAGCTTCCTCAAAGGTGCAATTGCAACGGATGTGAACGGCTTTCGCGGGCTGCATGACCTCACAGCCGCGAGGCATTAACGCCTGGGACGCCGCTCTAGTATAATCACGAAACGCCGCGTGTCACCCGGCCGCGGGCGTCCTTTCCTCTTCCCGCGGAAAGCTGTTTTGACGCCCTTGATCTTCCCTCTGGCCCTTTGCCGTTCGACGGATTCATGGAAAATGCCGAGCAGGTGACCGTCGAAGAATTGTTGGCCCGCGCCCGCGAAGGCGACCAGGGCGAACGAGACCGGCTGTTCGAGGCCTGCCGCGGCTACCTGGCCCTGGTGGCGCGAACACAAATGGAAAGCTGGCTGCAAGCCAAGGCCGACGCCTCCGACTTGGTGCAGCAAACGCTGCTCGAGGCGCACCGCGGCTTCGATCGCTTCGAAGGCAAAACCGAAGCCGAGTGGCTGGCTTGGCTGCGGCGGATTCTTTCGCACAACGCGGCCGACCTAGTCCGCCGCTATCGCGGCACAAGCAAGCGCCAGGCGCGGCGTGAGATTCCGCTGCGGCGCCCGTCGGACGATTCTCAAGCGGGCGGCGCCCCCGAGCCGGCGGGCCGCGAACTCTCGCCCAGCCGGCAACTCATCGCACACGATCGCGACTTGCAGATCGCGGCGGCGCTCGATCGGCTGGCGGCGGACCATCGCGAGGTGATCGTGCTCAGAAACTTGGAGCGGCTGCCGTTCGACGTCGTGGCCGAACGGATGGGCCGTTCTCGGCCCGCCGTACAAATGCTCTGGGCCCGGGCGATCAAGAAGCTGCAAGAGACGGTGCAGTTGTAAGCTTCATCCTTCATCCTTCAGCCTTCGCCCTTGCTTTTTGTCCGCCCGCTGGCGTTTCGTCTGCAAGCGGCGCTCGATCGAGCCGCGAGTCGGCTTGGTGCGCTTGCGGCGCACGGGCGGCGCGACCACGTCGGCCAGCATCGTGCGCAGCTTTTCGAGACAATCGTCGACGTTCCGGCCCTGGTCGCGATACCGCTGGCTGCCGACGAGCAGATCGCCATCGGTCGTCACGCGGTTGCCGTATTTTTGCAGAAATCGCCCGCGAATGGCGTCGGGCAAACTGGGGCTGCTGCCCACCGGCCAGCGGAGCAGGGCCTTGCTGTTGACCTTGTTCACATTCTGCCCGCCAGGCCCCGAACTGCGGCTGAACGAAAACTCGAATTCGGCCAGCGGAATGCACAGCCGCGAATTCACGACCAGCACGGCGTTCGGGCGCGGAGCGTAGGTATCTGCTTGGGACATGGTTATATTGTTCCTAGCGCATTCGATGCGCGTAATCCTTCCAAGTATACCCCAACCCGCCGCGCTTTCCCGCCGAGGTTCCGTTCCGATGCGAGCTATTTACCTGCTGGGCTGCTTCGCCGTCCTGGTCTGTCTTTCCGCCGCCTGTCGCGCCGAACCCGCCGAGGGGAAGAAGCCCGCCGCGACGCGATCGGTCGCCGCCGCCAAACAAGCCGCGACTAAACCGGAGGATCTCGGAACCCGCAAGTCCGGCGAAGATTGGCCGCAATTTCTCGGCCCCACGGGCGACAGCAAATCGGGCGAAACCGGCATTATCACCGACTGGCCCAAGGCAGGCCCCAAGCGAGTGTGGGTCAAGGCGGTCGGCACGGGCTACGGGATGCCCGCGATCAGCCGCGGCCGGCTGTTTCAGTTCTCGCGCTATGGCGAAAACAACCGCCTGACCTGCATGAACAGCGAGACGGGCGAAGAGTTGTGGCGGTTCGAGTATCCCACCGATTACGAAGACTTCTACGGCTACGACAACGGCCCGCGCTGCTCGCCGGTCGTCGACGACGATCGCGTCTATCTCTTCGGCCAGGAAGGCATGCTGCATTGCTTGCGCGTCGTGGATGGCGAGCTGCTGTGGAAGATCGACACGACGGCCGAGTACGGCGTGGTCCAGAACTGTTTCGGCGTCGGCAGCACTCCGGTCGTGGAAGGCGAGTTGCTGATCGTGCAAATCGGCGGCAGCCCCGAGGAAAGCCAGCACTTTCCGCCGCGACAAATTGCCGGCGTCAAGCCAAATGGCACGGCCGTGGTGGCCTTCGACAAGTTCACGGGCGAAGAGCGGTATCGCCTCGGCGACGAGCTGGCCAGCTATTCCGTGCCGGCGCTGGCCACGATCGAGGGCCGGCGATGGTGTTTCGTGCTCGCTCGCGGCGGGTTGCTGGGCTTCGATCCGGCGGAGGGCAAGCTGGATTTCCACTATCCCTGGCGCGCGAAGGTTTTGGAAAGCGTCAACGCCAGCAATCCGGTGGTCGTCGGCCGCACGGTATTCATCTCCGAAACCTACGGGCCGGGGAGTTCGCTGTTGAGAGTCAAACCCGGCGGCTACGAGGTCGTGTGGGCCGACGGCGACCGCAAGCGCGAGAAGAGCATGCAAACGCACTGGAACACGTGCGTCCACCACGACGGCTATCTCTACGGCTCCAGCGGCCGGCACACCGAAAACGCCGAGCTGCGCTGCATCGAACTTTTGACCGGCAAGGTGAAGTGGCGCCAGCCAGACCTGGGCCGCTCTTCGCTGCTGTACGTCGACGGGCATTTCGTCTGTCTGACCGAACACGGCATGGTATTGCTGCTCAAGGCGAACCCGGCGAAGTTCGACGTCGTCGCGCAGAGCATTCTGCCCGTGGAGAATGACTCCGACGAGGAGCTCTCGCGGCTCGACGGCACGAAGCCGCGGCTCTTGCACTATCCGGCCTGGGCCGCGCCGATTCTATCGCACGGCTTGCTCTACTTGCGCGGCAACAAACGTTTGGCGTGTTTGGAGTTGATTCCGGAGGGAGTGGAGAGTGGGGAGTAGAGAGGGAGAGTAGCGAGCAAGAAGAAGCTCGCCCGGTGCGGTTTCCGGAGTGGATATTTGGGATGATGGCGGAAGAAGCATCCATCGCCGCGGTCTCCGTGTGTCGCCCCTGACGAATCCAAAGAATCGCTTGGCGCGGAGTTTGTTGTTCCAGGGATTTGCGTCGCTGGCGGCAAAGCGTCTTGGCCGACCTGCAAGCCTGGCGGCCCACAATCCGCAAGGTGGGGCACGCTCGCCTGCCATGACTTCAATCCCCAGTTTCCTGGCGTCAAACGGGCCGTGGAGGAATCCTTCGGGCGTGATTTACAGTCTCCCCACAGCCCAAGCTGCTGACAAATCGTTCGGTGTATGGAGGCGTTCGCCTTTGCGGCCCCGTCCAATGCTTTGAGCCTTAGGCAGTCTTTTGTTGGGCCTAACAGGCCGTTGAAAATCTCCGTTGCGGGCGCTACATTGCGGCGGGCGCTTTTTGGAGCCGCAACACGGAGGCGGGCGATGGCGTTGGGCAAGCGGAAGACGGAGCGGCAACAGGAATTATTCGTGGCCGCGGATCAGTTGCCGCGTTCGCCGGGACACGTCTTCTATCGGAAGCTGAATCAACTCCTGGCCCAAGCCGGTTTCGATGCGTGGCTCGAAGAATGCTGCCGCCTCTGTTACGCCGACGGCCAAGGCCGCGAAGGCATCCCGCCGGGAACTTATTTCCGAATGCTGCTGGTCGGCTATTTCGAGGGAATCGGCTCGCAACGCGGGATCGCCTGGCGGTGTAGCGACAGCCTTTCGCTCCGGGATTTTTTGGGAGTGCCGGCCACGAAAGAATCGCCCGACCACTCCTCCTTGTCCAGGATTCGCGAGCGTCTCCCGCTTCAACTGCACTTCGACGTCTTCGCCTGGATTTTGAAGCTGGCCGATGAGAAGAAGCTGCTCAAAGGAAAGAGCGTGGCCGTCGATTCGACCACGCTGGAGGCCGACGCTGCGATGAAGAGCATCGTCCGGCGAGACAACGGCGAAGACTGGAAGCAGTACGTCACGCGGTTGATGCAAGAGGAAGGCGTGGTCGCCGAGGATGTCCAACCGACGGACGAGGAATTGCGCCGCTACGACAAAAACCGCAAGAATAAGAAGGTTTCCAACGAGGAATGGGTCAGCCCGACGGACCCCGACAGCCGCATCGCCCGCATGAAAGACGGCACGACGCATCTGGCCTACAAGGCCGAGCACGTGGTGGACCTGGACACGAATCTGATCCTGGCGGCCGAGGTCTATCATGCCAATCAGTCCGATCAACAAACGCTCGAAGACAGCTTGCACCAGGCGCAGATCAATCAAGAGGCGGCCGGCAGTTCGGCGCAGATTCAAAACGTCGCGGCCGACAAGGGCTATCACTCGGCCGAGACGTTGGCGACGCTCGCGGAGCACACGCCGTATCGCACGTACATTCCCGAGCCGGCGCATCCTAGAGACCGGCGCTGGACCGACAAGCCGCCGCAGCAACGCACGGCAGTCTATGCCAATCGCCGTCGCACGCGCGGCGATCGCGGCAAGCGTCTGCAACGCCTGCGCAGCGAGTTCGTGGAGCGGACCTTCGCGCACGTCTGAGAGACAGGCGGAGCGAGACGTAGTTGGTTGCACGGGATCGAAAA
>DATNEC010000187.1:0-3795 GCA_035606815.1 Pirellulales bacterium | reverse complement strand
GCCCATGCCGGGCGGATTGGCCAGATAGGGCACCGGGTCGCCCGTGTTTCGGAACCGCACGCCCTGAAACCGGCTGGGCAAAAACCCACTGCCCCAGTAATAGTCGAAAAAGAGCTGCCCGCAGGTTTTGCCTTTGTCGGACGAGGTCATCACGACGAAGGCCGGCAGATCGTCGGTCTCGCAGCCCAGCCCATAGGAAAGCCACGCCCCCATGCTCGGCCGGCCGGGCGTCTGCGCCCCGGTCATGAACAGCGTCACGCCGGGGGCGTGGTTGACCGCCTCGGTATGCATGCTCCGCACCAGGCATAGGTCGTCGGCGAGCGCTCCGACGTTCGACAGCATCTCGCTCATCGCCGTCCCGGCCTGACCGTACTTCTTGAACGGCTTGATCGCCGGCACGACCGGCCACTTGCCGTAGCCGCTGGACATCGTTGACAAGCGCGTCGTCCCGCGCACCGAGTCAGGGATGTCCTTGCCGGCCAGTTCTTTCATCAGCGGCTTGTCGTCGAACAGATCGACGTGCGACGGACCGCCCCCTTGCCACAGAACGACCACGCGCTTGGCCTTGGGTGGATGGTGCGGCAAGCCGGGCAAAGCGGCCCGGCCGTGCGGCAAAGCGCCGCCTTCGCCGGCCGCCCGCGCCGCATCCGCCCCGAACAGCGAAGCCAACGCCGCCAGCCCGACGCCGCCGGCCGCCGAACCGAATAACTGGCGCCGCGTAACGCGAGCGACATTTTCAGTGAATAGATCGGTCATGCTGGCTTTCTCCGCTTATCCTCCAGCCTCATTCTCTCGTCAACGCCTCGTCGAGGTTCAAAATCGCCAAACACACGGCCGACAAGGCCGCGTGCTCGGAAACGTCGAGCGATTCGTCTCGCTTGGCGGCTCCCACGCTCAGCAGCGCCTTCGCGCTCTCCGCGTCATTGCGATAGATCGCCGCCTGCGTTTCATACGCGCGGCGCAGCGCGGCCAGATCGCGGTCCGCGGGCGCCCGGACGACGACGCGGCGAAAGACATAGGCCAGGCGGCCGTCGAGATCGCCGGTGACTTTCATGCTCGCTTCGGCGAGCACTCGCGCGGCCTCGACCCAAGTGGGGTCGTTGAGCATGGTCAGCGAATGCAGCGGCGTGCTGGTCACGGCATGCCGCACGCGGCACGTTTGCCGGTTCGAGGCGTCGAACATGTTGGCCGGCCCCACCGTCCGCCGCCAAAATGTGTACAGGCTGGGACGATAAAGGTCGGCGCCGGACGACGCCGGGTAGGTAAAGTCGCGCTCCTTGGTGATCGCCAGCGCCTCCCAAATCGCGTCGGGCTGATACGGATAGACCGGCGCGCCGCCGATCCGCCCGTCGAGCAAGCCCGCCGCGGCCAGCGCCCAGTCGCGCAAGACCATCGACGGCATGCGAAATCGGCCCGCCCGCGAGTACAGCCGGTTTTCCTGGTCGCGGGCGAGCTGCTCGGGCGTCATGCGGCTCGATTGCCGGTACGCGGCGCTGGTCACGATCAGCCGGTGCATCGCCTTGCGGCTCCAGCCGCGAGCGACGAACTCCGTGGCCAGCCAGTCGAGCAATTCGCCGTGGATCGGGTATTCGCTTTGCACGCCGAAATCCTCGGCGGTCTTCACGATCCCGGCGCCGAAGAAGTATTGCCACATCCGGTTGACCTGCACCCGCGCGGTAAGCGGGTGCTCGGGCGAAACCAGCCAGCGCGCAAAGCCCAAGCGGTTGCGCGGCGCGTCGGCGGGCAGCGGCGGCAAGAAGGCCGGAGTTGCAAACGAAATCTTTTCGCCGGGCGAGAGATAGTCGCCGCGGTTGAGGATCGTCGTCTCGCGCGGCCGCTCGTCGCTCATCACCATCACGCGCGGGAGCCTGTCGGCGCGGTAGTCGTTGAGTTGTTTTTTGAGCGCGTCGACTTGGGCCAAAGACGGAATCTTGCCGGCCAGACCAGGCCGCACCTTCTCGTCGAAATGCTTCCGCAATCCAGGTTCGAGAGACCTCTTCTCCTCGTCGCTCCGCTCGGCCTCCGCTTTGCGAAGGACAGCGGCCAGCGCGTCGGGCAGGCCCTTGCCTTCGGCCGGCTTTCCGTCGGCGAAAAGTCCCTCGCGCCAGCCCTGATAAGCGGCATCGGCGGCGATTTTGGCCTCGGCCGAGGCCGCGGCGATCTGCGATTCGAATTCGGCGAATTTTGCCCGGTTTTCCTCCGTGGGCAGTTCGAGTACCGGGTTCGCCACGCGAATGCGAGAGGAAAAGAACTGCGGGGTTCCGCTTTCCGGCACGCGGTTGAAGGCATCAAGCAGGCCGTAATAGTCGCGCTGCGTGATGGGGTCGTATTTATGGTCGTGACATTGGGCGCAGGCCATCGTCAGCCCCAGCCAGGTCGTCGCCGTCGTGTCGATCCGGTCGAAGAGATTGACGTAGCGCTGCTCTTCGGCGATGGCGCCCCCTTCGCCGTTCAAGAGATGATTGCGGTTGAATGCGCTGGCGATCTTCTGGTCGACCGTCTGTTGGGGATTGGTCGCATCCGGCAGCAGATCGCCGGCCAACTGCCAGACGGTGAACTCGTCGAAGGGCAGATCGGCGTTAAGGGCGCGCACCACCCAGTCGCGCCAAATCCATTGCCATGTATCGCCGTCCTGCTGAAAACCGTTGCTGTCGGCATAGCGCGCGGCGTCGAGCCAGTCGAGCGCCATCCGTTCGCCGTAGTGCGGGCTAGCGAGCAAGCGTTCGACCAGGTTTTCATAGGCTTGGGGGTCGGCATCGGCGACGAACTCGTCGACTTCTTCGAGCGTCGGCGGCAGGCCCGTCAGATCGATCGCCAGACGCTTGATCAGCGTCGCCCGGTCGGCCTCGGGCGAAGGCGCGAGACCCTCGGCTTCGAGCTTCGCCAGCACGAAGCGGTCGATCGGCGTGCGGACCCACTCGGCGCCCTTGACTTCAGGCTCCGCCGGACGCCGGGGCGCGACAAAGGCCCAATGCGTTGCATACGCCGCCCCTTCGGCGATCCAGCGTTCGAGAATCGTCTTCTGCTCGGCCGACAGCCGCCGGTTGGAATCGGACGGGGGCATCATCTCGTCGGGATCGGCCGAGTTGATCCGCGCAACGAGTTGGCTCGCGGCGGCGTCTTCCGGCACGATCGCGCCGGAAGACAGGGCGATCTCGCGGACATCGAGCCGCAAGTCGGCTTTTCGCTTGTTGGCGTCCTGCCCGTGGCAGTAAAAGCAGTTTTCCGAGAGGATCGGCCGAATGTCGCGATTGAAATCGAGCGCGGGGGGCGCGGCCGACGCGCTTGTCGCCATGCCCAGCAGCAGGGCCGCGGCCAACCAAAGTCGAAAGCGAAGAACCATCATCGCGAGATCAGGCGGGGCGGGGGGGTTGGGATGCTTTAGAGGCCGGGAGCGAGCCAGACCTCTTCTATCGTCGCCGCAAACGCCGATAAATTCAACTTCTCCGGCGCTTTTTGACTTTGACGAGCAGGCCGGCGGGTGCCGCGGCGGGGGGACGCTGCCGCGGTCGTTTCCTGCGAGCCGATATCGAGGGGAACCTCAACAGGGGCCGGCGCCGGCTGGTTCCAAACAATCGGGATCAGGGCCGCCGTGATCGCCCCGACAGGTGGCAAATGTAGGCGACCACGATTATCGCGAGTCAGAGCGGCGAATTCAATCTCGAAACGGCGGAGGGCGATGAGCGGCGCCGGGCGTTCGGTTCACCCGCCCTTCATCCTGCGGTCGGTCGGCGCGAGCGCGGCGGAACGAGCCACAGCGTCAAGGCCACGGCGGCGGCGAAGGCCACATAAATC
>DATNEC010000545.1:0-4212 GCA_035606815.1 Pirellulales bacterium | reverse complement strand
CACGATCGCCGGACCTTGATCGCCCCCTTGGCGAATCGACGCCGCCGTATCGAGCCGCAGGGAACTCTGCTGTTTCAGCGAACCGTGGCAGGCCCAGCAGCGCCGGCTGATGAGCGGCTTGATGTCCTTCGAATAGTCGATCTCGTCGGCCGCCAATGACAGGCTGACAAGCGGCAACCAGCAGACCAGCGAACCAGCGGCCTTGAGCATGGGCCGACCTCTCGGGTGCAGGGGCGGGACATAAAACCAGCCTGGCGGCGCGCCCGCAAGCCGCCGCGCATAAGGCCTCGAAAGGCCGTTTCTGGGGCGGCTTCAGTATAGCAGCATTGCCTTGAATGCCAGCAGGAAATCGCACCTCAGCCGCGGCGGCGGAGACGGTTCGCGGAAGATTGCGAACATCATGTCGCGGCGAGCAGCCGACGCTAGGGGTCGCCCATTGCCGGTTCGTGCGAGAAGACCTCTCGATAGGCTTCCAGCGCCGTGCCGCCCAGGCGATCGGCCATTCGCCGATAGGCCTCGCGGCGATAGTTCCATTCCCGCGAGCGCGGCGCCTGTTCCAACCAATCGCAAAGGTGGACGCGGCAAAGATCGTCGAACTCGTCGCGGGGCAAATCCAATTCCTCGCCGGTAAAGCGATCGACGATTCGGTAAGCGTTGCCCGTCTCGAACACGGCGCGATCGAACGAGTTGCGGTCCATCGCCGAATTGAGATAGGCCAAGCGCTCGGCGCGCGGGCCGATCAGGTCTCGGATTTCTCCGCGTCGCGCCAGCGGCAACGAAAATCGCTGGAAGCGCTCGGTGCCGTAGATCGAGTGAAACATTCCCGCCCGGCAGAGTTCTTCGTCGCAGCCCCAAACTTTCAGGTCGCGATGGACGGCGATCAAATGCGCCAGAAACACCTCGTTGGTATGCGGCACTTTGTCCGTGCCGAGCTCCACGAGAAAATCCGTGAGCTGTTTGAAAGTCGTCATGGTTCATCCTTTCGGGCGAGCCGTTGATTGGGCTTACTGACGGCGCCGATTATAGCCGACCTACGGAGGATTGACGACGTTGCATCGCGCATGGGAACGAGTAATCTGAATGCTGCTCGCGGCCCCGCTATCGCCGGTTTCGCAGTCGGCTTTGCGGCGAGGGAGCTGCGGCCCGGACCCGCTCAGGAAGCCAAGCCATGCAGCAAACCATGTTATTGTTGACCTTTCTGGTTGCAACGGCGTTCTGCGGAACCTTGCGCGCCCAGGACCAGGGGCAAGCCCCGATCCTGACCGTCGCCACTCGGCGCTACGGCGGCAGCGATTTGATTACGCTGGACGCCAAGGGCAAAAACGTCACGCGGCTCACCAAAGACCTGGGCGACGTCAACGAGCCGGCATGGCGCCCCGATGGCCGGCGACTGGCATTCGTCGTGACCGCCAACGGCGCCGGAGCGATCAAGCTCTTTGACGGCGAACCGGTCAAGGTCGCCTCGATCGGAAGCGGCCAGAACGATCGCGGTCCGGTTTGGTCGCCGGACGGCAAGCAACTGCTGTTTACTTCCGACCGCACGGGCGGGGCGGATTTGTTCGTGATGGAGGCCGACGGTTCCAATGTGGTCAACCTGACCAACCATCCCGCCTGGGACGCCGACGCGGCCTGGTCGCCCGACGGCAAGAAGATCGCGTTTACCTCAAACCGCACGGGAGCCTTCCGGCTGTACGTCATGAACCGCGACGGGACCGAGCTGACCGACCTGCTGAAGCAGGATCTCGTGTACTCGGTGTATCCCTGCTGGTCGCCCGACGGACAGCAACTCGCCTTTGGCGGCCGTGGCGCCGACGGCACGATCCAACTCTGCGTCGTGAGCGTCGACGGCCAAGGGTTGCAACAGCTTTCGCAGGGCGCGCAAATGAATTCCTACGCGGCGTGGTCTCCGGACGGGCAGTACATCGCGTATGCGCGTTTCGCCACCATGCGCGTCGGCGACAATTCGTTCGGCAAAGGCGATCTGATGCTCTACGATCTCGTCGAAGACGCGCATACGAAGCTGCTCGCCGACGAACTGCCGATCATAGGCCCTCGCCCGGCGTGGAAGCCGGCGGCGGAGAAACCTTAGACGGCGGGAACATAACCCGGCGAGCCGTCGCCGCCCGGAGGCGATCCATTTTGCAGATGGAAATCGAGCACCAGCGGCAAATGGTCGCTGGCCCTCCGGGCCAACAACGTCGAAACGGCCTTGGCGTGCCGGATGACGACGTCGCCGCGATGAAAGACCTTATCGAGCGAACCAATCGCTAGATAAGCCGGAAAGGTGCGAAATCGCGAAGGGGGCGACGTGGCCGATGCGAAGCCTTGCGAGGCGAACGGCCCGCCGCCCAGCGTATTGCGCCAATCGTTCGTATCGCCGGCGACGAGCGTCGGCAGCGCCAGCGATTCGCGAAACAGCGGGTGCGCCAGCAGCCGGCCGACCTGCCAGTGGCGTTCTCGTTCGGCCAGGCCCAGGTGCCAGTTGACCAGGTGCAAAGGGCCTTCGGGAGTGGCGATCACGGCCAGTTGGGCGCCGCGCGGCTTTTTGCTGTTCAGTCGCAACGAAATCTGATGGCGCCGTTCCATCGGCCAGCGCGACAGGATCAGGTTGCCATAGCCGCCCGAGCGCAGATGCACGTTGCGCTGATACAAATGGTCGGCGGCGCGAAAGTATTCGGCCAGCATCCGGGGCTGGTCGTCGTGCCGCGAGCGCGGCACGTTCTGGTCCACCTCTTGCAGGCAGATCAGATCGGGGTTCTCCAACTCGATGACCTCGATGATCCGCTCGAGCCGGTAGCGCCGGTCCCTTCCGCCGATGCCCTTGTGGATGTTGTAACTCAAAAGCCGCATCGTCGAGCGCGAATCGCCCCCTTCATCCTCGTACTTTCGCCGCCGTGGAGGTCGGCGTGATCCCTTTTTCGTACGGCGTCTTGAGCTGCCGGGTTCCGACCGGCGCCGAGGGCGGGGTTTCGGCCGTCAACAGCCGCAGCAAGGCCAGCGAAGAAGGCTCCAAAGGATACTGCGGCGAGTCGATCAGCCGGTGCGATTCGTCCTCGTGGTTCGCCGTGTCGAGCACCAACTGCCAATGCTGACCTTCTTCAACCGCCGGCAGCGAGAAGTCGATCTTCGTGGCATGGTCGGCGTTGAACAGCAACAGCAGCGTATCGCCGTTGATCTGCTCGCCGTGCTCGTCGACGTCGACCTCCTGGCCGAACAATTCGACCCCGAACGAGCGCACGAAGCTCGTGCTCCAATCTTCCTCCGACATTTCGGCGCCCGAGGTGTCGAGCCAGGCGATGTCGGCGGCCTCGCCGCCGTGGATGGCATGTCCGTGAAAGAACCGGCGCCGCTGCAAGGCCGGCTCCTCCTTGACGATTTCGATGCACTTTTGCACGAACTTGAGCAACGATTGCTGCTCTTCGTTGAAGTTCCAGTTCAACCAGGTCAGTTCGTTGTCTTGGCAATAGGCGTTGTTGTTGCCTTTTTGCGAATGGCTGAATTCGTCGCCGGCCAGAATCATCGAGACGCCCTGTGAAAACAACAGCGTGGCCAACATGCTGCGCTTCTTTCTTTCCCGCAGTTCGCGGATCTTCGGATCGTCGGTGGGGCCTTCGACGCCGCAGTTCCAGCTATTGTTGTCGCTCGACCCGTCGCGGTTCTCTTCGCCATTGGCCTCGTTGTGCTTGTCGTTGTACGAGACCAGGTCTTCGAGCGTGAAGCCGTCGTGGCAGGTGATGAAGTTGATGCTGGCGTGCGGGCGGCGGCTGCTCCATTCGTAGAGATCGCTCGAACCGCAAAACCGCGTGGCGAACTCCGAGACCATGCCGCTGTCGCCTTTCCAGAACTTTCGCACGCAATCGCGGTACTTTCCGTTCCATTCCGACCACAGAATGGGAAAGTTGCCCACCTGGTAGCCGCCCGCGCCCAAGTCCCACGGCTCGGCGATCAGCTTGACCTGCGAGATGATCGGGTCTTGGTGGATGATGTCGAAGAACGCGCCCAGCTTGTCGACCTCGTGCAGCTCGCGGGCCAACGTGCTGGCCAAATCGAAGCGGAAGCCATCGACGTGCATCTCCGTGACCCAATAGCGCAGGCTGTCCATGACGAGCTGCAGCACGCGCGGATTGCGCATGTTGAAGGTGTTGCCGCAGCCGGTGAAATCCATGTAATAGCGAGGGTCTTCCGGGCTGAGGCGATAGTAGTTGGCGTTGT
>DATNEC010000522.1:0-5354 GCA_035606815.1 Pirellulales bacterium | reverse complement strand
CACCGCTGGCGAAACGTTTCAGCCGACGATTGGTCGTAGCACGCGGCCAGCAGCAGCAGATCGCGAAGCTGGTTGCGGTCGAGCAGCGAAGTCTCCAATTGCCCGACGTCCGACGGCTTGCCGGCCCCCGGCCGCGGCGCGCCCAGAATGCGGTCGACCAGTTGCGTTACGCCGAGCGACAAAATCGCGTCCATGTGGTCCCACAGCTTCCAGTGGGCCAGCACCTGGTCTTGGCGTCGGCGGCGAGCGCTGAGCTTGTCGCGAAAGCGATCGAGAAAAGGATTGAAGTCGTCGTATTCAATGACGAACAATCGCTGGTTGGGGTGGGTGCGGTTGTATTCCGTCAAATGCCGGACGATTTGCAGCCGCAGCGCCGTTTTGCCGGCGCCCTTTTCGCCGAATACGATCGACGTGGCAGGCTCCGAGGGATCTCCGTAGACCTTGTCCCAACTGGGATGATAGGTGCTTTGGATGCAGTGTTCCTTGAACACCGGATCGGTCTGCGCGTCTTCGTCGGCGAACGGGTTGCTGGCCACCCCATGATGGTCCAGAAATTGTTGGATTCTCATCTTACTTGGCCGACAGGCTTTCGAGCATCTTCTCGAAACCTTCCTCATTCTCGCCGACGGTCTGGGCCGGGCCGACGAGCTTGATGAAGTAGTTGCCGGTCTTTTTGCCTGCTTGCGTGGTCTCGATGATGGCGGCCAACATGCGGTAGTTCTCGCGCTCGATCCCCTTGGCTTGGGCCGGGGCCTTGTCGAGATAGTTGCCCGACAGGTTCACGACGTGGATCTGCTGGCCGGCGACCTTTTTCTTCTCGACTTTGGCGGCGTCCTTGGCATCGGCGCCGTCGGGCTGCGTGAATTGGTCGCGCCAACGCTGGATGTTGGCCTCGATGCTGCCGCCGGCGCCCATCACGGTGACGCGGGCCGGAGTTTCGTCCCCCTCGGCGGCGGGAACTTCGAATTCATGCTCGATAATGAAATTCTTCGGCGGCTTGACGACCCAATTCGCCGGCGGAGTCAGCTTGAACTTGCCCTCGGCGATCGTATAGGGTTTGCCTTGCGCTTGTTTGTCCGCTGGTTTTTCGTCCGCGCCCTCGGCGGCTGAAGCGGCGGCGCCCGCCGCAGCCAGCCCGGCCGCGAACAGCCCTAGAGTCCACGCGGCCCAGGGCCGCCTTGAAAAAGCCGAATGGTCCATCGTCCGTCTCCTTGGCTTGAGAAGCTGAGCGAAGCAGGCAAGGGCGTCATTATTACTCGGCGGGCTTTTTTGGGCTAGCCGCCGCCGGCGGCTCGCTGGCAAGCTGCTGGCGAATCACTTTGACGACAAAATACGAAAGCGGAATCATCGCCAACACCAAAATCGAAATCACGACGATCGGCCCGGTATTCGATCGAGGACGATATTGTCCTCGGCGACCGGAAGAAACGGGGGCGGGCGCCGAGACGGGAAATCCGCCGGGAACGACGTTCAGCCCTGGCATCGCGTCGGCCGCCGCCGGATAACCCATTGCGGCCGGCAATGGCCCGGCTGCGGTCGGCAAGGCGCCTGCGGCCGTCGGCAGGGCGAACCCGCCGGGCGGCGCCGCCGCGGCCATCGGAACCGCCGGCATTGCGGAAGCGGGCCCCTGCAATTCAGGGAATACGACGCCCGCCGCTTTCCACTCCGGCCAGTCCTGGCGCCAAACCAGCGTGTCGGCGGTGACTCGCCCCTCGTTGATCCAATTGCGGAATTCTTCTCCGACGGCGGGGCCATATTGGCTCGCCGCGCCGGGCGGCATCACATACCACTGCAACTGGGGCGCTTCGGCGATCGGATCGACCGCAGCGCTGGCGCCTGGAATCCCCGATGGCGCCGCCGGCGCGATCGAAACGCTCGTCCCCACGGCCGCGCTCGTCGGGACGGCGACCGCCTCGTTCGGGCCGGGCGTCGGGTTCGGACTAGGCGCCTGCGCCGCTGAACCGGCGACATGACCAGGCTGAGTGGCCATCGAGGCCGCAGCCACCGTCGCCGGCGCGCCGCCGGGCGCATCCTCTTTAGGGATTTCGATCTTTTCTTGGCATTGAGGACACCGCCCGCGCTTGCCCGCCAACTCGGACTTCACGTTCAGCGGCGTCTTGCAATGAGGGCAAGTGAATTTGATCCCCATGGTGCTCCGGCCAACTCCGCATGCAATGATCTAGCGCATTATACATTGCGGATCGGCGGTAGGGGACGGGGGCTCAAAGTCGCATTGACCGCCGGAATCCCTTTCGATACAACCTGCCGGCCTTTCCTGGATTTCGCGTCTCGCGGCGTGACGAGAGCGCCTGCTTGCCTGACGGAAATCGCTTGTTCTCCTTGGGCCTCCTTTTGCCGGTTCTGGCATGTCGAAGTCAAAACCAGCGACGACGACCGGCGGCGAAGCCAAGCCTTCGCGGTTGCGAGTGGCCGCTGAAGTCCTGCGCCGGCTGGTGCGCTGGGCCTGGACGCATCCCTGGCAAGCGGGCATCGTGGCCGCGGTCGTTTCCGTGCCCGTCGTGCCGATCGTGGTCGTCTTGCTCACCTTGCGGCTGCAATACGCCGCCGAGGAGCGGACGCGCACCTTGAGCGATGCGCTGGCGGCCCTCGATCGCCGCGACGACGCCGAAGCCGAGGACATCGCTGCGCACCTGGACGGCGTCGATCCCTTGCCGGCCGACGAACTGGGCGGCAGGCCCTTCGTGTTGGGCGTCGTGACCGACCGGCGCGCGAGCCGGGCCCTCGATCGCTCGAAGCGGCGGTACGAAGTGTTGGCCGCCAAGTATCTGGAGGAAGCGCAATCGCTCGGCTTTCCGCCGGGTCGCGAAGGCGAAGGTCTGCGCCTGTTAGGCAAAAACCTCTACCTGAGCGGTCAGACCACGGCCAGCCTGCCCGTGTTGCAAGCGGCTTTGCCGCTCGATCCGCAACATCAAAGCGAACTGCACCGCCTGCTCGCCGCGGCTTATGTGGCCGAGCCTAAGCCCAAGTTCAAGGAGGCCCTGGCCCACGCCGAGCGATACCTGGCCGACAAAAAACTCTCGGTCGCCGAACGGCAAGAGGGTTTGCTGGAGCGCGGCCGCATCGAACTCGGCTTGAAAGACTTCGACGCCTGCCGAAAAACGCTGGAACAGATTCCGGCGAGCTCGCAATTTCAGGCCGAGGCGACGCTGCTGCGCGGCCGGCTGCTAAGCGAACAGGTTCAGGCCTTGCCGGCGCCCGCGGGCGACGCGCTCGACCCGGCGCGCAAGACAGCCTATCAACAAGCCATCGAGACCTTGCGCGCCGCGCAAACGCGCGACGCGCCGGCCCCCACGGCGGCTGCGTCGAAGTTCTTGATCGGCCGCTGCGAAGTCGGTCTGGGAGACGACCAAGCCGCGCTCGGCGAATTCGACCACGCCCTGCAACGCTACCTGGAAACCGACGCGGGCATCGCGGCTGGCTTCGAGGCGGCCGAGTTGCTGCGCCGCCAGAATCGCAACGCCGAGGCGCTCGAACGATACCGCACGGCGCTCGGCTCGATCGACCGCACGCAGTCGTTCCGGAATTCGTGGGTCGCCGCGGACGAGTTGCGCGCCCGCGCTCTCGACACCTATCATCAATTCCTCAAGGCCAAGCAGTTCGATCTGGCAATTGAATTGGCCGGGCTGCTGGAACCGCTGTTCTCCGCCGACCGCTCGATTCAATTGTCGGCCGACGCGCATCGCCAATGGGGGCAGGATCTGACGGCCCAAGCCGCGACAGCCCCTGCGCCGGAGGCCGCCGAACTCGAGGCCCAGGCTTGCCGGAAGCTGCGCGAGGCGGGGCGATTGTATGCAGAGCTGGCCAAATCGCGGATCGCCACACGCGAGTACCCCGACGACCTTTACGCCGCCGCCGAGAGCTTTCTGGCCGGCCACGACTACGTGTCGGCGAGCGATGTTTTTCGCAAGTACCTGGCCGCCGAATCGCGCCGGCGCCGGCCACGCGCCCTGATCGGCCTGGGCGAAGCGCTGTTGGCGCGCGACCGGCCCGCGGAGGCCCTCGTCTCGCTGGAAGAGTGCATCGAATTCCACGCGCGCGACGCCTCGGTGTTCGAAGCCCGGCTGCTGGCCAGTCAGGCGAAGCTCGAACTTGGCGACGTAAAAGCGGCCGAGGCGCTGTTGCTGGCCAATCTCGACGGCGAGGCGCTGACGCCGGCCAGCCAGGAGTGGCGAAACTCGCTGTTCGCCTTGGGCCGGCTGCTGTATCAAACCGACCGCTATGCCGACGCCATCCAGCGATTGGAAGAGGCAGTGGCCCGCTATCCAGCGTTGCCGCAATCCATCGAGGCCCGATATCTCGTGGCCGAGGCTTATCGGCGCCGAGCGCAGCAAGTGCAACAGCAGGCCGCCGCCGAGGCCACGGCCGAAGGCCGGCTGTCGCACGAGCGCCAGGCCGACCAGTTGCTCGAGTCGGCGCTGTCGACCTACGACCTGCAGCGCGACGCGCTGTTGGCGCGACAAGGACAACGGCCGCTGTCCGAACTCGAAGAGTCGATTTTGCGGAACTGTTTTTTTTCGCGCGGGACCGTGTTGTTCGAGTTGGGCCGCTATCGCGAAGCGATCGACGCGTATTCGAGCGCCACCAACCGTTATCATCGTCACCCCGAAGTGTTGCAGGCCTATGTGCAGATCGCGGCCTGCTATCGGCGATTGGGCCAGCCGGTTGAGGCGCGAAGCACTTTGGAACAAGCGAAGTACGCCCTGCAACACATGCCCGGCGGCGCCGCGGTCGACGGCACCACGAATTACAACCGTGAAGAATGGAACCGGTTGCTCGACACGTTGGATACGCTCTAGGATCTTTTTTCCCTTGCTTCCATGACGCACCTTCCATCGACGCCCGCTTTCGAAACCGACCTGCTGGCCGAGCTTGCCCGGCGGCGGCACGAGTGCCTGCTTCAACTGCGGACCCTGGGCGGCCGGCAACTGACGTTGATCGAGGCCGAGGACATGTCGCAGTTGATGGGCGTGCTGGCGGCCAAGCAACGCTTGCTCGGCGAACTGAACGAATTGGAACGTGGCCTGGACCCATTCCGGAGGCAGCGGCCCGACGAGCGGTCCTGGCGCAGCGGCGAGCTTCGCCGGCAGTGCGCCGATCTGATCGCGCGATCGGAGGAGGTCTTCGCCGAGATCATCGCGGGCGAGAGGCAGGGGGCGGTCCGAATGCAGCAGCATCGCGACCAGGCGGCGGCCCGGTTGCAAGACGCCCGCGCCGCGACGCACGCCCGCAGCGCCTACGTCGGCGATGCGTCCTATTCGACCCGTTTGGATCTTTCCTCGGAATGATGAGACCGCCCATGAACCAGACCCTGCCTGGATGCACGCGTTCCCGCG
>DATNEC010000495.1:0-11149 GCA_035606815.1 Pirellulales bacterium | reverse complement strand
GTTTCGCGAGGAAGTCGAACGCTTGACCGTCTCGCTCGCCGAACGCAACACGGCCGCGGGATCGCCTGTTCTGCCCCGCTACCTGGTCGAGCGCCTGATCTTGGACACGGCCGGCTACCTCGAAGGCCACCTGTCGGCCGGAAACTCCGCCTCGCTGGCGGAGCAGGTGCAAGCGGCCCGCGCCCGCTTGGCGGCGGCCGGCTGCCCCGTGCCCGCGGTCGAGGCCATGGCGCGCTACGCTTGGGTCGGCGGGGTGCTGGAGGGCGTCGTGACTCGCCCCGCGCAACGGCCGGCGACGCGCGGCGACCGGATCGACCAGGTGCTGACGCATCGTTTCTTCGGCGCCGTGTTCTTTCTGCTGATGATGGTGCTCGTGTTTCAATCGGTCTTCCGCGTCGCCGCGTGGCCGATGGAATGGATCGACGCCGCGACGGGGGCCGTCGGCGGCTGGGTCGAAAGCCGCATGGCCGACGGCGCCTTGCGAGACCTGCTGGTGAAGGGCCTGATCGGCGGCGTCGGCGGCGTCGTGATTTTCGTGCCGCAGATCATGATCCTGTTTTTCTTCATCGCCGTGCTGGAAGACTGCGGCTACATGGCGCGGGCCGCCTACCTGATGGACAAGCTGATGGTCCGCGTCGGCTTGAGCGGCAAATCGTTCATCCCGCTGTTGTCGTCGTTCGCTTGCGCGATTCCGGGCGTGATGGCCACGCGGGTGATCGAAAACCGCCGCGATCGGCTGACGACGATCCTCGTCGCCCCATTGATGAGTTGCAGCGCGCGGCTGCCGGTGTATACGTTGTTGATCGCGGCCTTCATTCCCGACCGATCGTATGCCGGCGGCCTGCTGGGCTTGCAAGGCTTGACCATGACCGCCATGTACCTGGTGGGCATCGCGACCGCGGTGATCGTGGCGCTGGTCCTCAAGAAAACGCTGCTGCGCGGGCCGACGCCGCCGTTCGTGATGGAACTGCCCAGTTACAAGTGGCCGGCGCCGAGCATGGTGCTGCATCGCATGTTCGAACGAGGCTGGGCCTTCGTCCGTCGCGCCGGCACGCTGGTCGTCGCCGTCTCGATCGTGGTCTGGGCCGCGCTCTATTATCCGCACGACGCCCAGCGGATCGAAGGCCCCTATCGCAGCCGTAAAGCATCGCTGGAGGCGCGCTTGGAAAAGCTGCCGACCGGCGACCAGCGGCGCACCGAGGTCGAAGCCGAGTTGACCGAAATCCAAAACCAGATCACCGGGGCCTACAATCGACAGAGCATCTTGGGCCGCATGGGGCACGCCATCGAGCCGGCGATGAAGCCCTTGGGCTGGGACTGGCGGATCGGCTGCGCGGTGATCGCGTCGTTTCCCGCGCGCGAGGTCGTCGTCGCGACGCTGGGCATCCTTTATGATCTAGGAGAGGACGTGAAGGTCGACGAAGAAGAAGGACAAATCCGACTGCAGACCGCCTTGAAGCAGGCCACGTGGGAGGGGACCGGCCGGCCGGTGTTCAACATGCCGGTCGCGCTGTCGATCATGGTTTTTTTCGCGCTCTGCGCGCAGTGCGCTTCGACGTTGGTTGTGATCAAGCGCGAGACGAATAGCTGGGGCTGGCCCGCGTTCACGTTCGTCTACATGACGGCGCTGGCGTATCTGGGAGCGCTGGCGACGTATCAAATCGGCATGTGGATTTCGACATAAAGGAAGGTCGCCGATGAATGACTTCTGGCAGGACGGCGCGGCGATTTGCATCGTCGCGCTGGCGGGCGGCTACTTGCTGCGCAGGGCCTGGCTGTTGTTCGGCCAACAACCGAAGAGCGGTTGTGGCGCCGGATGCGGCGGCTGCCCGGGTCGATCGAGCGACGGCGCGCCGCTTATCGCGATTGAACTTTCCCGCCCGCGGTCGCCCCAGGGCTAGTAAATCCACTCCATACTCATGTAAGGGCTGATGCCCGGCGAGAAAACGAGCACCGGCGGCGTGCGTAGGCTGAGGTGTTGAATATAGGTCTTGTCGAAGATGTTGTTGATGCCGCCCGACAGCAGCAGGTTCTTCGACACGTTCCAATAGCCCCGCATGTTGTAGGTCGTCCAGCCGGGCGTGCGACTTTCGATCTGCACGGGCGCCGCCGTCGGCAAGCCGGTTACGCGAATGAAGCCGACGCGGTCCTGTTCGCGGGTGATGGTGGCGAAGGTTTCGAGGCCCCAAGTGCGGCCGCCGTTCGGGTCGTGAAAGCGGATGCCGGCGAAGCCTTGCAGCGGCGGGATCTGCGTCAACGGCTGGCCGAGCGTTTGGTCGACGCCGTACACGTAGTGGGCCGAAGCGAAGGGCGTGACGCGCGGCGAGACGTCGATGCTATTGAAGGCCTCGAAGCCTCGCAATTCGGCCAATGGCGTGTTCACCGTGTTCAGCAGCACGGCGCCGGTCGGATCTCGCACCGTGTTCTGACTGTAGGTGATGTAGTCGAGCACCCACGATTGGTATCCGCGCACGTAGCCGCGCCAGTTTTCGTAGGTGCCGTTGATGTTGGCGTCGATTTGCCAATTGCGTTCTTTCTTCAGACTCGGGTCGCCGATCACGCGGCGATATCCGCTCTGGATGATGCCCAAAAACATCCCGTCCGCGTAGCGGTCGATCAGCGACGGCGGGCGCTGCGCCTCGCCGAACGACAGGCCGCCCGTCCAGTGCTCGTTGATGTCGAGTTGATTGGTCATGTAGAAGGAGTACAGGCCGTCGTTCTGGCTCAAGTCGGTCCTGCGCAGCGAACCGGTCTGCGGAAATGGCGCCGGATTGCTCAGCGCGGGAAACGTGTTCGGGTTGGCGTTGGTGTTCACGAAATCGCCCCGCCCGCCGATCTTGCTGCGGAAGTAGGTCGTCCAGGGCAGCGTCATTTCGGCGAAGGCGCCGGGGTTGACCATCGTGGCGCGGGGCATGCCGGTGGTGAACTGCAGCGGGAACGTCCCCGTCGGATTCGTCTGGGGCGGCAGCAGGAAGGGGCTGATCGTGAAAAACTCGTCCACTCGCTGATCGAGCACTCGCGCGTCGATCCCGGTCAGCAGGCTGACCTCGTCGAACTCGCCGAATTGGGCGGTCACTCGGCCGCCGGTCGACATGATATTGCCCGTCGTGGAGCCCGCGAATCCGGTCAGCAGCGGAATGTTGGTGTTCGTCGTCGGGTTGCCGCCGAATTGCGAGATCGTGCTGGGGAAGAAAAACTGCGTCAGCGCTCGCTGCACGGCCTGCACCGTGGGCTGCTTGGTGGAATTGAACGTGTTGCCGGTCATGCTGTTCTGGTTGAACCAACCTTGCGCGATCATGCGGGTCCAAGGCTTGGTCGGGTCTTCGTCGATGTAGCGCAGGTTGAAGGCGTTCGTTTGCAGCGAACTGACGTCGAAGAACTGGCCGGGATAGGCCGTATGGTTCTGGTCGAGCCGGCGATAATTGAATTCGAGGCGCTGCGAGCTGGACAGGTTGTAGCCCAGCTCGGCCAACATATCGCCGTTGTTGTAGTGCGACGGGATGTAGATGTTGTTGCCCGCCCGGTAGTCGTTGCCGTTGCGATGGCCATAGCTGAAGCGATAGCCGAGATTGCCCGATCCGCCGCTGACGGTCTCGCGGCCATAAATCTGCCGGCCGTTCGGCAGCCAACTCATGCTGCTGCGGTACTGGGCCGGCTGGTTGCGCGGCGTCGGCCGGGTGACGATATCCATGAACGTGAAACCGGGTCCGTATCGGACGCTGTACGGGCCTTCGATCACGATCACGTCCTGGACGATGCCCGGATCGATCTTGCTGACGATCGTGTCCAAGTCGGAGCGGACCGGCTCGTAAAACTGGCCGTCGAGCTGGGCGTAGACCTGACGGTTTTTGAAGCCGCGAATGTATGGGTTTTCCGAAATCGACGATCGCCACTGGGTCTGCACGGCCAGCACGTCTTTCGAGATGGCTTCGGCCAGGTCGGGTTGGGCGGTCACGGTCAAGGCCCGATCGTTCGTGACGCTCGCGACGCCGCTCTCCGATTGAAACTGCTGGGCCCGGTTCTCGTCCCGCAACATCGGCGCGCCAGACGGTCCCGTGTAGCCGAAGGTCGCGCGCTCTTCGTCGAGCAACGGTTGGCGCGGAGCGGTCGCGGGCGCCGTGTCGTCCGAAAAGCCCGGCTCCAACGGTTGCCGCGGCTCGGGCGCCTGCACCAGTCGGAAGCCGGTGGCGCCGGGCCGCAGATAGCCATCGCTCGAGTAGGTCGTCGGAATTCTCGCTCGGCGCGGCGCGGCGGGGGCCGGCGATGCGCTCGGCGAGCGAGTCGTAGCGACCGTCGAGGCAAACCCGCGTGCGTTGGAGGACGGCAGCCCGTCCACCAAGGATGTCCACGGCTCGGAAGCGGCGGCTGGGGCCGCTTTGGCTTTCGCCGCGGTCGCATCCGCCGGAACTTTCGGCTTGGACGGTCGCAACGCCTGCCGCGCCACGGGAGTTGGACCGGAATTGACCGACGGGCCCGGCGAAACGTCGGCGGCGCGAACGCCTGCGCTCGCGGCCCAGGCCGCGAACCCAAAACATAGCCGCGCCCAGGCGCGGCGCCGTTGTTCGCTGCTCGACATTTCGCCTTTCCTCCTCCTGGCGCCGGCGAAAGATTCCTGCTTTCGGACGACTCGCTAGCTGGGCGCCAAGCGGTTGTCCGATCTTCACGGCGACATCAACTGGTCGGGTCGTCGCAAGGCGCTTCGCCTTGGCTGCGTCGTACAGAGACGAGCAGCGATCAACTGCGCTGGATGCGGCGAGTTTGCGGGCTCTTCGCGGCGGCCAAGCCTCCGCGAAAACCGCATCCTCTGCTAGGATCGGCAAATTTGTGCCGGGGCTTTATAGGCGTTCCAGTCGGAAGAGGTAGATTCGCCCGAACCATGCGCGGATTCGGACATTGCGGACCTACTTCGACGCCTTTGATAGCGCTTCCAGCTTTTTGCGCAGCTCCGCGACGCGCAGCCGTTGGGCCGAATTGGATGCGGCCTCCGCGACGCCGCTTAAGGCTTCGAATCCCTTGGTTGCATAGCGGCCCCGCTCGGCCGCGGGCAGCTTTGACAAGCCCGCCAGTTGGAGGCTGGCTTCCGCCAAGGCGATCCTCGCATCGCGGCTGGCCGGGAGCGACGGCTGAAGAGCGATCGCTTTGGCGAGGCACTCCGCGTACTCCTTGAAGTCCGCGATCTTGCCATCCGACAAGTTGGCTTGGATCATGTGTTCCGCCAAGGCAAGATATGCTTTCGAGGCGCCGACGGGGTCCGGGATTTCTTCGGCCAGCTTGATGGCTTGGCGCGCGCGTTGCTCGCACAACTGCCGGTTGTCTTTCCACAGCGCCGCGGCGTTTCGGCTGATATGGAAGCTGCAAAGCGTCAATAGATCGACGCGAGATCGGCCGGCCGCGCGGAACTCCGGAGCGTCCAAGTATTTTTTGTAGGCCTCAAGACCTGCCTTCAGATCGCCCTGTTGCGTATAACTATCGACAAGATAGCGCACGCCCCGCGCCTTCTTGTCGAGCGGCGCCGAGGGGACGTTGAGCAATTTTTCCGCGCGCTGGCGGGCGAGTTCCGGCTGGCCCATCTTGAGCGCGATTTTGGCGCTCCAATCTTGATAGGCGGGCCAATTCTCGCTCGTTTCCTTGACGCCCTCGCTGGCCGCCAGAATGGCCTCATTGGCCAGGGCCAGCGATTCCTTGTCGTCGGCGGGCCGGGCCGCCTTGAGGAAGTACAACTTGGCGCGCCAGTAGTTCGCCTCGGCTTGGTAGTTATTCGTCAACGCGCCGCGAGGATCGTCCATTCCGACTTCGATGGCTTTTCGCAGTTCGTCCAACGCGGTTTGAAGATGGTCATCGATCGATCGTCCGCAGGCTTGCTCCGGCTCGAGTAATCCGGCGCCCAGATCTTCGACGAGCTTGCATCGGCAGCGGCCCTGCGAGAAATGGGCGAAAGCCGGCGACCGGCCTGCCTTGAGGGCCGTTTCGCCCGCCTTTCCGAAAGCGTCGATCGCGTTGCAATAGTGGTCGCCCTTGTCGCCCACGACGAACGTAAAGTCTTCCTCGGCGTTGCCGAGGTTGATCCAAGCGTATTCCGGATAGGGCCGATATTCGACGTTGGTCGATAGCTTGGCGAGCCGTACTGCGTCCTTCAGGCAGTCCCTGCGCTGTTCAATGGAACTGCCCGTGTCGAGATTGGCCAGTTCGACGTAGGCGGCCGCGCCGCCATCCAGCAGCTCCGTATAATACGGTCCCCCCGACGATTCTTTGATGGCCTTGTCGTAATCCTTAGTCGCGTCGTTGATCAAAGCCACCGCCGCGACTCCTGTCTTCTCGCGTGAAGCGGCGAGCTGGGCGTGCGCGCGCAACCCAAAGGCGGCCGCCGACGGCTCGCCGCGCTGGAACGCCGGATCGATGTCCTCGCGCTGGAACACTTCCAAATCCGGTCTTCCGTGGGCGAGGCTCCAGCGCGCGAAGCCGCGCTGCACGTAGTACGCCGACTTGCTCGGGTCGTACTTGACAGCCCGATCGGCCGCGTCGAACGCTTCCTGGTCCTGGCTGCGATCGGCGCCAACGAGCGAAGCGTCGATCCGGACCAGGCGCCCCTTGGCCGAATACAGTTCCGCGATCGCCGGCTTGAGTTCGTCGCTCGCCGCCGCGTTTTGCTCCACGAGTTGGATCGCCGGCTGCACGAGGTCGTTGTACAACTCCGACGAGTGCTGCGCCGCCAACGAGATCCCCGCCGCGGATTCGGTATCGATCTGCTGCAAGGCCAGGGCATAGCGGCGGATGGCTTGCGGCGGATCGCCGGGGGCCGCCGCGCGCGCCCCGCGAACCAAGATCCAAGGCTCGCGGCGGTCCGCCAAGATCAGATCCTCGATCGCCTGGGCGGCTTCCGCTCGATCGGGATCGGCTTTGAGATTCGCCGCGGCCGCCCAGGCCAGCTTACTCTCGGCCGTCTCCTTGCCCGGCGCCAGCGTGCGGGCCAATTGCAGCCACCGATAGGCATCGCCGGCGTCCTCTTGCGAGACCGCCGGCGGTTCCCAAGGCTTCGGTGTGTTGCCGTCGAGCGCCGTCAGCTTGACGGCCGCCGCGACTAGGATGTCGGCGGCGCGTTGCTGGCGGAACTCGGCGCGGAGCATCGGCGCAGGCTCGGCGAAATCGGCGTACAGCTTGGCGGCGGTCCTGCGGAAGTCGTCGCGGCTTGTCGTTCTCGCGGCGGAAGCGTCGATCAACGCCGTCACGTAGTCGAGATAGGGCTGATCGGCGGCGGCGATCGCCAGCGAAAGCGCTTCCTTCAGCCGCGCCGCGGCAGCAGCCGGATCGCGTTCGGGAGAGCCTTCCCACAAGCACTCGGCCCAGCACGCCTTGACGAAGCTCTGTCGAGCCGCGCCTCCGGCGACCGTCGAGGCTTCGTCGGCGAACTGACATTTTTTGAGCAAATCCGGCCAAGCGGGTTCGGGCGAGGCCGCTTCGCGCGCAAGTTGTTCGACCAGCAGCTCGGCGTATCTCACCTTCGGCGCGTCGGCGTAGCGGCGCAGACCGCCCAGTGCGTCGATCGCCGTCTGCAGCGATTGCGGATCGCGATGTTCGGATCCCCACCGCGCCAGGTCCGACGCCAAAGCCTCCGCGAACCGCGGCCCGATCTCGCCTGCGCGATCGCGCCATGAGGCGAGACTGGCGGCGACCGCATCGCGCTCGGGCGCCGGTTCGCCGACGAGCAGCAGATGCGTCTTGGCCGCCCCCGCTTGCGCTTGGACCGCGCCGTCCGGGGCATTCGCCAGCGCGGGTTCCAACGTGGCCAAGGCCTCGCCGGCCGATTGCCGGAGCGCGCGATCGTCGGAGAAAGCCGACTCTATGCAGCGCGCGACCAGCCGCTCGATCAGCTTTCCGAAGCGGTTGGCGTCTGAGCGAAAACGCTTGCCCTTGTTCCAGGCGGCGTCGCCTTGCACCACGGCGGCCGCCGCTTGCCCGATTTCCAATAGGTTCGCCGATGCATCGAGCGCGCCGCCGTCGAACTTCGCCAGGGCCAGCGCCTTCAAAATGTTCAACCGCGTTCGTTGTCCGATTTCGTTGCCAGAGAAGGGGTCGGGGCCCAGTTCGGCCAGCAGCCGGTTTGCTTCATCCCAGTTCTTCTCCAGCACTGCAAAGTGCGCGCGGGCCAACGCCAACCGCTGCCGCAGCTTCTCTCGACCCGGCAGGTCTCTCAACTCCTGCTGGGCGCGCTCCAAGGACCGGGCCACGTCCTCCGAAATTCCCAGATCGAGATCGCTGTCGATTCGATCGAGCAATTCGACCGCGACTCGCTCGGGGGCGTCACTCGATCCGCGCGTCTTTGCGAGCTTGTCCGCGAGCGCTTTGATCCGCGGATCCTCGGGGAAGGCGGCGGCCAGTGCTTTGGCCGCCTCGCCCGCGTGCTCCGGACCCATGCCGGCGGATGTCTTATTGATTTCCTCGATTGCGGATTTGATGATTTTCTTGCTCAGCGCTTCGAGTCGCGGGTTCTCAGGGGGCCAACTCGATGCGGTTCGTTCATAAATCGCCAAGGCGCCGGCCCACTTGCCGTCGGCCAGCAGCTTTTCCGCGTCGGCCAATTCCGCGGCGAGCAGTTGATCGCCTAGCTTTTCGACATCCGAGTCGTCGGGAAGGAGCTGGGACAACTCGCGATAGATGGCTTTCGCCTCGACGATTTGGCCGGCCTCCAAGCAGCCGCGGATGGCGCCCAGCGCCTTGTCGATCAGCTTCGAGCCGGCGCCGTCCACCCCGTGATCGTCGTCAAATGCCTTCTTCAACGACCGATAGATCGCCAAACCGCCCGCGACGTCATCGCGATTCACGCGATCGTCCACCGCACGCACGCCCATCTCGATTAATTCCGTGCGAAGTTTTTTGATGGCCGCGGCGTCGAGAGCGAACGCCTTCAGTTGCAGATAGATATCCGCGGCCGGTTCGAAATCGTCCAGCCGCGCGTGCTCCAAGGCCGCCGCACTGGCGCGAGCGACGATCGACTGGCCGAGACCGACGACCTCCACATTCTCCGCGAAAACGCCGGCCAACTGCCGTTGCACTTCGCCCGCCTGTCGGTATTTGCCGCGGGTCAATTCATCGCGGGCGTGCTGAATGGCCAGGGGCAGAATTTTCTGCCGAAACTCGTCGATGTCGGCCTTGAGCAAAACTTCCGGCATCGCGGCCAACTCGGCGAAGATGGAGCACGCCTTCGCGGTCTCGCCCGCCTCGGCCTCGGTCTGGGCGGCGGCCACAGCCTCGCCGACGATCGTGCGCCGCAGTTCGCCGCGATCGACTCGCCAAGAACGCAGCCAACTCGCGTCGTCGAGCGATTCAATGGCCTGCTTGTACTGCCCGTCGCCGGCCAATTGCCGAGCGGCGTGCTGGGCGTCGTCGCCAATCAAGAAAGCCGCCGCCATCGCACCCGCCAAGGCCGCCGGGGCCAGGACGCGCGCCAAGCGGCATCGCCAGACTGACGGCGCTGCAGGGCCGGGCGCCGCCACCGGAAAAGGTTCCACGATCGTCGAGCGGCGGGCTTCGGTCTCGGGATTGGTGTCGGCCAGCGAAGCGCCCTCGGGCGCTTCGAGAAGCTGCACTTCGGCGCTCGAAGCGGCCGCGTCGGACTCGGCCGCAGGGGCCATGATCGTGCCGGACCACGGCGCCGCGGGCTTCGCTTCGACGGAAGCGGCCGGGGCCGCGAGCGGCGCCGCCCGCGAGGCCCTTTCCAAGGCGGCGACCATCTGCCGGCAGTCCGCAAATCGCTGCTCCGGCCGGACATTGAGGGCCCTCGCGAGCACTTCGGCCTCGGCCGGGGGCAACGCGGCCAGATCCAACGCCTGCCGCCCCGGCTGCACTGTACCTCCCTGCACCGTGCCGGCCTGCGCCATGCCGGACGGCGCATGGCCCGTCGCGTCGCCCGTCCGCATGACGGCATAGCAAACGGCCAGGGAATACTGGTCGCTCCAGCGCGTCAGCCGATCGCGGTCCAATTCCGGCGCGCTGAACGTCCGCGCCGGCCGCCGCGCGGATTCCGGCAGTTGCATGGCGTCGCTTTCCAGCGCGCGGACCCAAGCCAGGTTGCCGATCTTCACGTCGTGATGGAACAGCAACAAGTTTTCGGGCCGCAGCTCGCGGTGCAGCAGCGAGGCCTTCCGCGATGCGTCGAGCGGATGCCAGGCGGCATTCAGGGCGTCGACGCCTTCCGCCGCCATCCGCAGGTAGGCCAATAGTTCCGGCTGGGGAATGCCTGTCCCCATGCTCTCGCGGCATTCCTCCAGGCGGTGCGCCAGGTTCGAGCGCGTCAACTCGCTGACGGCGATCAGGCGACGGCACGAAGCCAGCGCCGCCTGGTCCAACTGCGGGCCCAATAGCTGCGGATCGCCGGCCTCGTCCACAAGCCAGAACTCGGCGATCCGCACCAAGCGAGGGTTCGTAAACCGCTGCGCCATCCGCAGGCTCGCCAAGTCGGGCCGGCCCTCCGCTCGCGACAGATCGTAAATCCACAGCGCTTGCGGCTTGGCGCCGGGCGCCGTCGCCGACCAGACGTCGGTGGCCGCGTCGGCGTGGAACAGATGTTCGAGCAGCTTGTAGCCCGGCAGGATCTCGCGACCGCTTTCCAGGATCGCCGAGCCGGTCAGGCTCGAACTTCCGGCGGGCGGGGCTTCGGCCGCCGCCACTTGTGACGCGCTTTGGACCGCGCGACGCAGCGCTCGCACCATGTCGATGGTGCGCTCGAACCGGGCGCCGGGAGACGGCGCCGTCGCACGCACGAGCACCGCCCGTTCTCCGTCGTCGACGCGGCTGAAGTCAAGCGTTCCGTCGCGGTGCGCTTGCATCACTTCGAGCTGCGCCATCTCTAAACCAAACGGCAGGCAGCCGGTGCGCAGCTCGTAGTAGCTGATGGCCAGCGAATACTGGTCGGTGGCGCCGCTCGGCTTGTTCTCCCAGAACAGCTCGGGGGCGCCGTAGGCGATGGAACCCGCCACCGACGTGCTGCGGACGTCGGTCAACGAGCGCGCCAGCCCGAAGTCGCAGAGTTGCACCGCGTCGCCCACGATCATGATGTTCTGCGGCTTGATGTCGCAATGCTGAATAGCGACGGGACCGGCGCCCAAGTCGTGCCGGGCGGTGTTGAGAAAGTCGATCGCCCGCGCGCAGCCCT
>DATNEC010000481.1:0-3665 GCA_035606815.1 Pirellulales bacterium | reverse complement strand
CCGCACGATCGAGCAAGGGGGGGCCTACGTCAATAACCGCCGCGTCGAACAGATCGACGCCCGGCTCTCGGCCGCCCACCTGGCCAGCCAATCGGTGATGGTGCTGCGCAGCGGCAAAAAGAAGTACGCTTTGCTGCGGTTTATGGGCTGACATTGACCCGCGGGCCATCGGTCCCTAATATTCTTCGCCGCATCTCATATCTCAGTTCGGGGAAAAGCGTCGCAGAGGTCCGCATGAAATTACGCCTTGCGTCAGCGCTGGCGGCCGGCTTCCTGACGATCGCGGTTCTCGCCCTGGGTTCGACTTACTGGGCCGCGCGGCGCGTGCCCGAGTTTTATCAGGAGGTTCTACAGGCCGAACCGGCGGCTTTGAAGCAGAACAGCGACCAACTGCTGGAAAACGCCGCAGCCCTGGCAAGCAGCGCCCGCAACGAAGGTCGCTGGCAAGCCTTGTTCACGGCCGAACAAATCAACGGCTGGCTGGCGGTCGACGTCGTGAAAAACTTTCCCGAGCTCTTGCCGCCGGGCGTGAGCGACCCGCGCGTCGCAATCCATCCCGGCCGAATCGCCCTGGCCTGCCGCTATCTCGACGGGCCGGTCGAAACGGTCCTCTCGCTCGAAGGCGAAGTCTACCTGCAAGAACCCAACGTGCTTTCGGTCCGCATCCTCCGCGCCCGCGCCGGCGCCCTGCCGGCGCCGCTGGGCAGTCTGTTGAAAGGGATCTCGCGGGCGGCCGACGACGCCGAATTGCAACTTCGATGGCTGCAGGCCGGCGGCGATCCGGTGGCCGTCATTCGGTTGCAACCCTCCGACGGCGAGCGAAACAAGATTCGAATCGAAGCGATCGAATTGCGCGAGGGTAAGATCTATCTCGCCGGGCGGACGATCGGCGGCGGCGCCGAATCCGGACCCATCGCCTCGACGCCCGACGACGCGCCGAAGGTGCGCTAGCGCTGCGGCAACCGAGATTCAATCGGCTGCCGATCCCGCCGGGTCGTAAAACCTACGGCGGCTTCGAAGGGGGGTTCTTCAGCGGAATCTATAGGTGAAGTTCCGTCATAGGGCGACGCGATTGTGCGTTTTCCAAGGCATCGCCGGGCAATGAATGCCGGTATGATTCGCGGATCCGATTTTGCCGTGCTCGTCTTTGACATTCATTGCCCGGTTATGCCTCCAAAAACGCACCGTGGCGATGCTCAACAGCGATCATCCGCCCTCAAATTCCGCTGACGAGGCCGGAAAGGGGGCCCTGCAGCGGAATCTGTGGACGGTTCTGGCGACGAATCAAATGGAAAAGTGCGTTTTCAAGGCATGCACGGCAAATGAATACTCGCCGAACTGATGCATGAGTCAGAGGGATAAAGCCGCCCGGGCGGCGCGAGCCGCCGGAGCGATGGCGGTCATTCACCCGGCGTGACCTGGTTATCCTTTGTCGAGTTGCTCGCCAGCAAGCCCGACTCCGTTTCGCCAGGAGCCGGCGCAACGCGAGGACGAAACAAGCGGGCGCAACCGTATCGCTCGGCACGCATTCATTTGCCGTGCATGCCTTGAAAAACGCGCGGTTGCCCCGCCCCACCGCTGAATTGCCCCGCAGATTCCGCGGAGAAAAAAATTGCGGCCTTCGCCGCCTCGCCTCTTGACTTCCCTCGGCGGCTCACTACTATAAAACCAAATCTACTTAACCAAAAGTAAATCCCAGCCAGGAGGGTCGCGATGGCCAGGCCGCCGGCCAAAGAACTTACCGAACGAGAGTTGGAAGTGATGCAGGTCTTTTGGAGACGGGGCGAATTGACCGTCGCCGACGTGCAGCAGGATCTGTCCGATGCGGGACTCGATCGCGCTTATACGACCGTGGCCACCTTGGTCCGGATCCTCCACGACAAAGGCTTCATCGAGCAGACCAACCAAGAGCGGCCCTTCCGCTTTCGCCCCAAGCGCAGCTACGAGGACGTCTCGGGCCGCTTGCTCAGCGATCTGGTGGATCGCGTGTTTCAAGGCTCGCGAGAACAACTGCTCGTGCGACTGATGGGCCAGAAGAAATTGACCGCCAAAGAGCGGGCCTTGCTCGAAGAAATCTTGAAGGAGCACCGACGATGAACGCTTTCGGAGCCAGTTTGTTGTGGGGAATTTTGCAGGTCACCTTGTTCACGTTCGCCGGGCTGGCCGTGTACCTCATCGCTCGGCGGCGCGGTCCGGCGGCCGGCAGCCTGGCGGCTTCGGCCTGTCTGCTGATGGCGGTCGGCGTCTCGATTTTGGCGCTTTCGCCTTGGCCGCATTGGGTTACGCTGGCCCCGGCGGATCGAGCGGCCGCTGATGGCGCAGCGTCTTCCACCTCGAACGGCGCGACGGCCGATTCATCGTCTGCCGAACCAACGAATCCGGCGGCGACCAACGCCGAGAAACCCGGCGTCGCAACGTTGTCGCGAGCCGAACAGGCCGCGGTGGCCTGGCAGGCATTTTGGCAAGAGCTAGGCCGAACGCCCCTGCAACCGGACAATACGGAAGCGGTCGTTGCAGCGCCGCGCTGGCCGGCCGTCGTCGGCGCGGCGTTCGTTGCCGGGCTGTTGCTTGGGCTCGTGCGTTTGGCGCTAGGATTGTCCGCCGTGAGACGGCTCAGGGCGAACACGAGGCCGATTGCGGACGCGCGGCTTGCCGCGCTGGCGGCGGAGCTTTGCGCTCGACTGAAATGTACTCGGCGAATCGAACTTCGCGAATCGCTCCAGCTCACCTCGCCGGCAACCATCGGCTGGCGCCGTCCGTTGGTGATCTTACCGAGCGACTGGCGGGCCTGGACGGCCGAGGAGCGGCGCGTCGTGTTGGCGCATGAGATCGCCCACGTCGGCCGCGGCGACTACGTGACCGGCTTGCTGGGGCAATTCAGCCTGGCGCTGCACTTCTATCATCCGCTGGTGCATTGGCTGGCCCGGCGGTTGCGGTTGGAACTGGAATTGGCCGCCGACGCCTTGGGGGCCGAAGTCTCCGGCGGGCGCGAAGCGTATCTCTTCATCCTGGCGCAAATGGCGCTCAGGCAAGACGACCGAGCGATCGCCTGGGCAGCTCGGCCGTTTCTTCCCAGCCGAGGCGCTTTTTTAAGGAGAATCGACATGTTGCGAGATCCTCGCCAGTTCCGCGCCGCGGCCATGTCGCGCGGCCGGCAGGTGGCAATCGTGAGCCTGGTCGTGGCCGTCGGCTTGTTGTTCGCCGGCCTGCGCGGCCCGGCCGGCCAAAGCCTGGCCCAGCAGCCGAAAAGTCCGGCAAAACCCGTGCTGCCGGGAGCGGTCGCGGCGACGCCGGCCGACGCGGCAGAAGCGTCGGCCGGCGATTGGAGCTTCGTGCCTGCCAACGCGGCGGTCGTCGCCATCATTCGCCCCGCGGCCATGCTCTCACGGGCCGAAATGCAGCCGCTGGCCAAAATGCTCAACGAGCAAGCGGGCGTGGAAAAGCAATTGGATCTGAAGGTCGCCGATCTCGAAGAACTGAAGGTGATCCTGCCCAGCTTTCCGACTCCCGCCGAGCCACAGGCGGCCAACCCTGGAATCTTCGTGCTCCGCGCCAAGCAAGCGCACGACTGGAAGGCTTTCGGCGATAAAGCAGCCGGCGAGCCGGTGGCAGCAAGCTTCCTGGGAAAGAACTACGTGAAGCCCTCGCCAACATTTCCGCGAAAC
>DATNEC010000480.1:0-3589 GCA_035606815.1 Pirellulales bacterium | reverse complement strand
CAGATAGACCGAAGTTCAAAGCAACGGCAAGGCCAAGAATAATGGGCGAACGTGCGATGGACAAGCGGCTTGCCGCACGCGAGGATCGAACCCTCGCGCTACGTCAACCCGGCGATCGGCGCCGCGCGATAGAGTTCGTAGGGGCGGCCTTCGACGTCGTGCCAGTCGGCGGTGCGCGGAATACCCAGCGCGGCATAGATGGTGGCGGCGATGTTTTCGGGCGTCTGCGGATCGCTGGTCGGATAGGCGGCGAGCTTGTCGGTCGAACCGACGACCGCTCCGCCGCGCACGTCGCCGCCGGCGAAAAAGCTGGTCATCACCGGCCCCCAATGGTCGCGGCCGGCGTCTTTGTTGATCTTGGGCGTGCGGCCGAATTCGCCGGTCATCACGACCAGCGTCGTATCGAGCAGGCCGCTGGCGGCCAGGTCGTCGAGCAAGGCCGCCACCGCCCGATCGGTGTAGGGCAGCAGGTTGTCTTTGAGGTTGACGAAGTTTCGGCGGTGCGTGTCCCACGAGGAGTTTTTTCCCAAGTTGACCTGCACCAGGTTCACGCCCGCCGCGACGAACCGATAGGCCATCAACAACGATAGGCCGAACTTGTTCTTGCCATAGCGATCGAGCGTCGCCGGGTCGGCGTTTTCGACGTCGAGAGCGCTTCGCACCTTGGGATCGGCCAACACGGTGACGGCCTGCTGCCGATAGCGGTCGAAGGACTCGGACTCCGCACCGGCCTCCAGCGCCTGCTGCTGGTTCTTGATGTGCTCCAGCAAACCGATCCGGCCGGCGAGCCTCGTCGGCCCGCCCTCGGGCAGCGTCAGTGCGGGAGCGTCGAAGATGGTCTGCGATCCGTGCTCGTAAGGCGCGCCCTCGAAGCGAAAACAATGCGGGCACGCGCCGTTGCCCAACGCGCACGGCGCCGCCACGTTCATGTGCCAGGCTTCGTAGCGGCGCCCGAGCTTGCCGGCGTATTGCCCTGGGCGAACGAGGCCGATTTCGTTCACGCTCGACTGCGGCAGCACGACAGCCGGGGGCAAATGGTTGCGGCCGCGCGTGGCGTACGTCGCGTGCGACGCGATCGACGGCCACTCGCGCGGGCTGGGCGCCTTGCCGAGGCTGGCGGAACTCGGAATATCGAGCCGGCCGGAAAGTAGCGCGTGGCACGCTTCTCCGTGCCCATTGCTATTGGTGGCCACCGAACGGACGAGCGCGAACCGCTCGCTGCGCTCGGCCAACCGCGGCAAGTGCTCGCAGATTTGCACGCCGGGCGTGCGCGTGGCGATCGGCCGAAACTCGCCGCGCACGCTGTCGGGCGCTTCGGGCTTCAGATCGAAGCTATCTTGGTGCGACAGGCCCCCGGTCAGAAAGATGAAGATCACCGACTTGCCGGGCGTCACGGCGCCAGGGCCGGCCATGCTGCGCGCGGCGAACAACTCAGACAGGCCCAGCCCGAGCAAGCCAATCGACCCGGCCTGGAGCGCCGAACGCCGCGAAAAGTCGGACTGCGCAATCGCTTGCCCGCGTCGCCTTGCGGTCATCTCATCACCTCGCCGGCAAGAAATTGGCTTGCTCGATCGATCGCCCCTCGCCGCGACGATAACCGATCGACGGCGGTTGATGCAATATCCGGCACGAAAACCGGCTCGCGGATGGACTGCTGGAGCGGATGTTCATGAAGAACAATGCGATCAGCGCGGCCTTGATCGCCGCGGTCGCAGCCAATCCGTCAATGCGCGATGCCGCGGTATTCAAGTTGGCGCCCGATTTGCAACGAAGTGAAAACAACCGCGGGTGACACGGATTTTGTATCCGTGAAATCCGTGCCATCGGTGGTTGAATTGCCTCGCGTCCATTCAAGGTCTTATGGCTCTTCGAGGAGACATTGCCATGCCTCGCGGCGACAAATCGAAGTACACCGAAAAACAGCAGCGCAAAGCCGAACACATCGAAGAAGGCTATGAAGATCGCGGCGTTTCCGAAAAGGAAGCGGCCCGCCGCGCATGGGCCACCGTCAATAAGATGGACCGTGGCGGCAAAAAAGAAGGGGGCTCGGGCCGGGGCAAAACCACCAACAAGGCGCCGGCGAAAAAGGGAGGCAAGTTGGGCGGCCGCGCCTCCGCCGCTCGGCCCAAAGCCGCCCGCGTCGCGAGCGCCAAGAAAGCGGCCGCCACGCGCAAAAAAAGGGCCGCTTCGGCCAAGAAGAGCTAACGCTTCATCGCCGCCCCTCTTCCGCAATTGGCTAGAACCGCGCCTGCGCGGCGGAAGTTCGCCCAGCGCTACGTCAGAATCTCCTTCACCACCCGGCAGGCCTGGTTGTCGATCAGGGATTGCTCCTGGCCGTTGCGGCGATAGACGAGCCGCTGGTAGTCGAGGCCGAAGAGGTGCAGCAGCGTGGCGTGGTAGTCGCTGTGCGTGACCACGTTTTCCACCGCCCTGTGGCCGAATTCGTCGGTGCTGCCGTAGGTGAAGCCGCCCCGCACTCCGCCGCCGGCCAGCCACATGCTGAAGCCGTAGGTGTTGTGGTCGCGGCCGACGCTGGCCGGCCCGGCGTCGTTTTGAATCACCGGCAAGCGGCCCATTTCGCCGCCCCAGTGGACGAGCGTCGTATCGAGCAGGCCGCGGCTCTTGAGATCCTTGACCAGCGCCGCCGCCGGCTTGTCGGTCTTTTTGCACGAAGCGGGCAGCGCCGTGCGAATGCTGCCGTGGTGGTCCCAGAATTGATAGCGCGTGAAGATCTGCACGAACCGCACGCCGCGCTCGACCAGGCGCCGGGCGATCAGGCAGCGCGTGCCGTAGTCGAGCGTGGCCGGATCGTCGAGCCCGTAGAGTTTTTTCGTGGCTTCGCTTTCGCCGCTGATATCGACCGCCTCTTTAGCGGCCGTTTGCATCTTGGCGGCCAACTCGTAGCTGGCGATGCGGGCTTCCAGATCGTGCTCGCCCGGATGCTGCGCCAGATCGCGGCGATTGAGCCCCTCCAGGTAGGCCAGGTAGCGCCGCTGCGCTTCGCCCTTGAGATGCGGCGGCGGATCGAGATTCAAGATGCGCGGCTCGCGCGGGCGAATCACCGTGCCTTGATACAGCGACGGCAGCCAGCCGTTGGTCCAGTTTTGCACCCCTTCGACCGGCAGTCCGTCGGGATCAGTCAGCGCAACGAAGGCCGGCAGATCCTGGCTCTCGGAACCGAGGCCGTAGGTCATCCAACTGCCGAGCGTGGGCCGGCCCGCGGTCGAGCGACCGGTATTCATGGCGAAGATCGACTGCCCATGGTTGTTGACGCCCGTTTGCATCGAGCGAACGATCGTCACGTCATCGACGATTTCCGCGAAGTGCGGCAGCAGCTCGGAAACGTCGGCGCCGCATTGCCCGTGCTTGGCGAATTTCCAGGGGCAGCCCAGCACTTTGGCGCTGGCCTGCGCGGAGTTGTCGTATTTGATCTCGCCCGGAAAGTTGCTGCCATCGAGTTTGTTCAACTCCGGCTTTGGATCGAGCAGGTCGAGGTGGCTGGGACCGCCCTGCATGAACAGCGAAATCATCGCCCGCGCGCGCGGCTCGAACTGCGGCTTTTTAGGCAGCAAGTCGAACGTCTGGGGCT
>DATNEC010000478.1:0-3615 GCA_035606815.1 Pirellulales bacterium | reverse complement strand
CGACGCATTGCCGCCAATGATCGTTGTTCGCCAACTGCAGGGCCGGCGCGATCTCCTCCGGCGTGCTGCCCATCAAGAACTCGCCCGGCGGGATCAAGACGAATTTCATGCCGATGGAATTCGTGTACTCCGCCGGAACGCCGAGATGCTTCGCCCAAGCCTGCTGATGCGCCGCCGCCTCATCGGCATCGAAGGGGATGATCGCATCGGCGGGCGTTTCGATCGTCGCGGCTTTCGGCGCTTGCGCGACGGCCGATTTTGCATTCGCAGCGTTTCCGTCGCCGGGTGCGATTTCTTCTCCGGCGATCGCGGCGCCCAGGCCGGCGATCAAAATCAGCGCGGCGGCGGCCAGAGCGCGTCGCGAATAGCGAGTGACGACGCGCGGCCCGACTCGCTGAGATTGCAAAGGGGTCTTTCGCGCCGCGGAATCATCGATTCCCAGGACAGTCAGAAACAACTCTCGTTCGTTCATGAATCATCCTCGCTCGACTGCCCGCGGTTTTGATCGCTCTAGAAACAATGCGCCGGACGGCCTGGTCTTATCGAGCGCGGCCGGGTCTTCGTGAATCTCTGATTCAAAAACCGGAACATCGCCGCTCAAGCGCGAGTGGGGCTGCTCTCCAGCCTGCGGCTTTCTTGAGCCTTCTGGATTATCTCCTGCATCTTCTTCTGCATCATCTCGGCCGCTTTGGGCGATAGTATACCGTTCATCGTCGCGCAAAGCAGCGCGCCGCGCTGGCTCGACAGCCCCTATTCTTGCACTTCGCTTTTTACGATTACTTCGTGGCGCCCGCTTGTTGTGGAACGCGGGGAGCGACCTCACAATGGCATGGATCAATCCCCCAGTTTCTCGCAAAAAGGAGCATACGTGCCGAGACTCCGCTTTTCGCTTAAAGCCCTGTTTCTGTTTCTGCTCGTCGCCACGTTGGCGGCGTCGAACGTGTTCACGTCGTACCGGCTAAAACAAAGCCGCGACCAGAATGCAAAGCTGCGCACCGAGCTGGGCTACCTCACCATTGAAGACCCCGGCAAGTTGAACGTCGTGCAAATCGCCACGCACGAAGATCTCGAGTGGCAGTGGCGACTGCACGTGCCCGAAGGATCGAAGCTCGTCTTGAAAGGCGCCACGCACGAGATACCCGAACACGGATTGCCGGCGGAATCTGGCAGATTAGGTTTGCAGTCCGGCGAACATCTGGTAACCGCGGCGGTACGTCGCGATCATCTGAATCAATGGCAATTGAGGCTCGCGATTTCTGGGACGACCACACTCTGGCCGTTCCCAGAAACGGCGAAGTGGTTGAACGACAAGGCGGGCGCGACAGGCTGGTTGACTGCTGGCGGCGGACGCACCGAGACCAAAAAACCTGGAAAGCCTTTACGACTATTGCGAGTGCTGTCTCAAACTCACTTGCCGCCGGGAATCTCGCCAACCATCCGTTTCGACGACGATCTTCCTCGCGGCAAGTCGAACCGCATCGGCGACGGATTGACGATCTGGATCGACGAAGCCACTCAGGAGGAAAGCCGCACGTTCTGGCCGTGATGTTCGTCGCTTTCCAAAACCGTCAAGATTCAGCGCAACCGTTGCGCACCAGGATTTCCACGTCCCAGGGCGATAAATCGATGAACCCCGTAACCTGACGAATTCGGTCGTTCTGGAACCAGACATCGACCCGGCAACCGCGAGTTGCATACGATTCGATGCGCTCGGGACGCCACTCGCTTCCATCATGCTCGCGCACGTGGCACGTTTGACCTGCGAGCACATATTGAGGTCGCCCCAAAAGCTTTTTCAGATCGGAACGCGTGTTGCAACTGCATGCTCCCTTCATTAAAGGCGCAAGCAGCGGTTGTATCTGGTCTCGCCGCCGGCCGCGGCAATAGCGGACTACGGGAAACAATAAACGCGAGACCAACCGGATCCAGCGAGGCGAATCTAGCCGAGGTCGCTCTTCGAGCAACGGCATATCGGGTTCGGCAGGAATCATTTCGCCCTCGCATGCGAATCGGCTTGCTGCAAGGTTCAGGCCGGGTTGCCCCAGTCGCGATTGTATCGCCGATACAATTATCGCGTGCGGGATCATCGCAGGCGATGCCCAACCTACCGTCCTTTCGCGGAGCGAAAGGCGACAATCCATTGTTCCAATCAACCGGCTTTGATACGATTGGGCTTGTGGCTTCCCGCGTCGTTTTCCTCGCCGGAGATCCGCCGTGCTTTCGCTTTGCGATCCTCGGGCCCGTTTCGGGCGCCGCGAGTTTTTGCGGGTCGGCGGTTTGGCGCTGGGCGGGCTTTCGCTGCCGGGCTTGCTCCAAGCCAAAGCCGATGCGGCACTGGCCGGGCGGCTGGTGCGCGACAAGTCGGTGATCTTCTTGTTCCTGCACGGCGGGCCGAGCCAGTTTGAAACGTTCGACCCGAAAATGTCGGCGCCGTCCGATATTCATAGCGCCACGGGCGAAGTAGCCACGCGCATCCCCGGCGTGACCTTTGGCGGCACGTTTTCGAAATTGGCCTCGTTGGCCGACAAGCTCTCGATCGTGCGCTCGTTCACCACCGGCGACGCCAATCACGACATCAAGCCGATCGTCTGCCGCGATACGCTCGGCGCCAACATGGGTTCGATCTACAGCCGCATCGCCGGGGCGAACCATCCGCGCACCGGCATGCCGACCAACGCCGCGCTCTTTCCGCAGGCGGTCGATCCCGGCACGATGCCGGCCATCAAGAACTTCGGCGACTTCGAGGCCACCGGCACGCTGGGCAAGTCGACCGCCCCGTTCGTCCCCGGCGGCAAGGGCGAACTGCAACGGGCCATGCGGCTCGAACTGCCCATGGACCGGCTCGGCGACCGGCGGCAATTGCTGGGCCAATTCGATCAGGCCCGCTGGGCTTTGGACGCGACCGGCGCCCTCGACGGACTCGACGGGATGCGCGAACAGGCGTTTCGCGTGATCCTCGGCGGCATGGCCGACGCCTTCGACCTCTCGAAGGAAGACCCGAACACACTGGCCCGCTACGACACGGCGCCTTTGGTGCGGCCCGAGGCGATCAGCACGAAGTGGAACAATCGCCCGCACTATATCGACAACGCCAAATCGCTCGGCAAGCTGCTGCTGTTGGCCCGGCGGCTGTGCGAAAGCGGCTGCGGCTTCGTCACCGTCACCACGAGCTTCGTCTGGGACATGCACTCCGACGTGAACAACGCCGGCGTCGACGAAGGGATGGGCTACATGGGCCTGCCGCTCGATTACGCCTTGTCGGCCTTCATCGACGACCTCCATGCTCGCGGGCTCGACAAGCGCATTTTGCTCGTCGTCTGCGGCGAGATGGGCCGCACTCCGCGGATCAACGCGCGCGGCGGCCGCGACCACTGGGGCAATCTGGCGCCGCTCTTGCTCGCCGGCGGCGGCCTGCCGATGGGCCAGGTGATCGGCCAGTCGACGCGCGACGGCGGCCAGCCGCTCTCGGAGCCGGTGACAATCAAGCACCTGCTGGGCACGGTGATGCACACGCTGTTGGATCTGAGCGAAGTGCGCATCACGCGCGGCGTGCCCGCCGACGTCAACCAGGTTCTCAATTCGGCCGAGCCGATTCCGGGCTTGTTTTCGTAGCCG
>DATNEC010000475.1:0-10164 GCA_035606815.1 Pirellulales bacterium | reverse complement strand
TACCGGAAGGAAAATCGCCGCGGAAGCACGGTTCAGCGGGCGATCCGACCCTTGCGCACCATCGAATTGACACTCGATGCGACTCAATTTGAGGCCGCCACGAGCCGGGCGTGCGGTCTGCCTTATTTTGCGTTTTTCATCTTGCATTTTGACTTTCTGCCTCCGGCCCGTGGCCCATGCGCGGAGAGCCGCCAAAAGATCAACCGACAGGACGCTTGCCTTGAATGGTCGTGGAAAATGCAAAGCGCAAAATGCAAAATGTAAGAATCGAAGCGGCTCGTCGAACGCCTCTCAGGCGTTCTTTTAATAGGCCGTCGGCTGGATTCGCCTCGGCGGCGCGCCTAATATGAAGCGGCGCGTCCTTGGCCCAAACCTTCGAGGAGACTCTGTATGTTGCTGCGAAAAGTGTTGCCGTTGTGTTGGATCGTGCTGTTGTTTCTCGTCCCGGCGGTCGAGGCCCAGGTCGCGCTGAAGCCGAAGTTCGAACCCGGCACGAGCTATAAGGCCCGCGAGACGACGAAAGTTTCGCAATCGCTCAAACTCGCCGGACAAGATCTTGCGACGAAGGCTGAGAACGCGATCGTCAACCAGGTGACCTACGGCAAACGCGACGACAAGGGAAATCTGCCGATCGCCAGCAAAATCGAATCGATCGTCGCCGATCTATCGCTGCCGGGCGGGATCAAGTTGCACTTCGATTCGGCCAAGCCGGACGAAAAGGCCGAGAACCCGAACCTCGAAGTCGTGCTCGACATCTTTCGCAAGCTGACCGGTCTGACGGTCACGCACACTCTCAGTCCTGACTTGAAAGTCCTCTCGGTCGAAGGCATTCAGGAAGGAACGCAGTTGAATCCCGACGAATTGAAGGAGGAATATCAGCAGAACGTCGACTTCTTTCCCAGCGATCCGGTCAAGCCCGGCGACACGTGGGAGCGGACCGTCGTGCAAGGTCTGGGCCAGGGGCAAGTCTTGATCTACCAGCGGAAGTACGAGTACCGTGGACGAGAAGCGCAGTTTCCCACCGTCAAAGACAGCAAGCAACTCGACAAGATCACGGCCAAGGACTCGAGCGTCGAGTATTCGGTCAAGCCCGGCCGCGGCTTCCCGATCACCGTCAACAAGAGCGATCTTGAAATCGATTCGTCGAAGCACACGTATTGGTTCGACCGCGAGGCGGGGCGAGTGGTCGCCGGCGAAGGCGATGTCAAGATCAAAGGCTCGCTCTCGCTGACGCTGATGGGCATGAATCTCGACGGCGAATTGGATCTGACGATGAACACGCGCGAGGAAGAAATCGACTGACGCTACGGCCCGCTTTGGTCGGTTCGCGACGAATGTAGCGATTGCGCGATCGCTTGCGCTGGATGCGATCGCCACGCGGGCAAATCCGTGCCATGCTTGAGGCGGGCCGCGATGGCGGCCCATTGATGGGAACCACTCTGCGTCTCCGTGCCTCTGTGGTTTCTTCTTTCCGCGGTTCGTTGTCCGCGATTTCTTGGATTTGCCGGATCATGCGCCTCGTTCGGCTACGCTCGAAAGATGAACTGCTCTCGGCCGCCGGGGCCTATAACGATTTGTGGCGGCGCAGCGAAGTGACGCTGCCCGCCGCGCGGGCGGAGTCGCTGGCGGCTTGGCTCGATCGCTTTGGGCCGCGGCGCCCATTCGAGTTGCTGGTCGTCGTCGATGCGGGGCGCTGGGCCGCCGCGCTGCCGCTGGTCGGCCGACGGCTCAAAGGTTTTCTTCCCGCGGCTTGCCTCCCGGTTTCGCCGTGGTGGACCAGCGGCGAATTGCTGCTCGATCCCGATGCCGGCCAGCCCGCCGCGCTCGATCGGCTCATGCTCGACTTCGCTGGTCTGAAAAGGCCGCTCGTTTGGCTCGATGCGGTCCGCTTCACCGCCCCGCGCTGGCAAGCGCTCCTCGCCGCGGCCGAACGGGCCAACATGCCCTACGGCGTTCAACCGCAAGGCGCCATCGGGCAGGTCGAGACCGACGGCGATTGGGGGGCGTATCAGGGCCGGTGGTCGAAAGGGCATCGCCGCAAAATGAAGATTGCTGGCCGAAAAGCCAAGGCTGCGGGCGGCGTGCAATTGCGTTGGCACGACCGTTTGCAGCCAGACCAAGTCGCTCCGCTGGTGCGCGCCGCCTTTGAACTGGAGCATCGAGGTTGGAAGGGCGCCGCGGGCGGCTCGGTGCTGTCGCAGCCCGGCATGTTGGAATACTACTGCGAGCAGGGCCGGCGGCTGGCCGCGGCCGGTTGCTTGGAGTTGGCGTTTCTCGAACATCGCGGGATGCCGATCGCCTTCGAATACGGCCTGGCTGCCAAGGGCGTTTATTACTCCTACAAGGTCGGCTACGACGAGCGGTTCGCCGAACTGACGCCGGGCCAGTTGCTGCGATACGAGTTGCTCGAACGATTTCACGGCGATCCCAACCGCAGGCTCGTCGATTTCGCCGGGCCGCTGTCCGAAGCCACGGCGAAATGGAGCACGCGCGTCGAACCGGTCGGGCGCTTAGTGATTGGCTCTTCGACACTGGCGGGCCGGATTGCCGGCGTTGCCTATCGCCGTTGGCGGCAATGCCGGCAAGCGTGGTTTCCCAAATGCCCAACGACGGCCGATTCCTCCCCAGGCGTCCGGCCTCGCTCGCCGGAATTTGCCGACTATTCCAGCTAGTCGTTCTGGTCGACGATTTCCACTCGAGCGCCGTCGAAGATATCGCTTCCCGAGTCGACGTCGACCACGACAAGATCTCCTTCCTTCAGCCCGCTTTTGACTTCGGTTCTGCCACCATAATATCGGCCCGAAGCAGCGAACGGCCTGCCGACCACACGGCCATCCACCACAACGAAGCATAGTTTGGAAGCAGATTGGAAATTGCTCGGCATCGTCAATACGTCCTCATGCGTCTCCAGGTCGATCGTGGCGCCGCCGTACATGCCAGGCCGCAAGCGGCCGTCGGAATTGGGCAAGTCGATCTCGACCAGCATGGTTCGCGTCTTCGGATCGATGACATAGCCGACGCGGCTTACCTTGGCATCGTGCGGTTTGCCGTCCGGCTCAGCATCCAGCCAAACTCGGACGTGCTGGCCGGGCGCTACGCGCAAGGCGTCCCGCTCGGGAATTTGCGTCTGCATGGTGACGACGCTCGTTCCCGAGATCACGAACAGCGGCTCGCCGCCGAGCTTGGCGAACGAGCCCGGTTCGGCCGCTTGTCGCATGACCACGCCGTCGGCCGGCGCCAAGATCTGGCGATGTGCGGCCCGCTGCTCGACCCGCTTCAATGCCTGCTGCGCCGCGGTCACGCGCAGCCCGGCGATCCGCAGCCCCGCTCGTGCGCCGGCGACCGCCGCCTCGGCTTGTTTGATTTCGGCTTTCGCGGACGTGAGGCGCGCCTTCGCGGCATTGATAGCGCCTTTTGCCGTCTCTAACTGGCTGTGCTTCTCGTCGATCTCCTGCCGAGGCACGGAGCCCGCCGCATTCAGCAAGCGTTTGTAATGCGTTTCGGAGAGTTCCAGATGGCTCATCGACTGCTGCAGTTCAGCGTCGGCCTTTTCCAGATTCGCCTGCGCTCCTTCATGGCCGGCCGAAGCCTCGTCCAGTTTGCCCTGCGCTTGCTCGATGGCGAGGGGGGCCTGTTCGGCCAAAGCCTTCGCTTGATCGAGGTCGGCGTCCAGTTCGGGCGCATCGATATCGGCCAGCACCTGGCCGGCGGTCACGCGATTGCCGACGTTGACGTGCCGGGCGATTATGAGCCCCGCGACGCGGGCGTGGAGTTCCATCGAGCGCGACGATTTCAACGTTCCCGGCTGCGAAGTCTGTATGACGAAATCCTCGCGGAGGACTTTTTCGACGCGGACTTTGATCGGTTCGGCCGGCTCTTCCGCGAAGGCCGGGACTTCTTGCGCGCCGGCGGCCATCGCTCGTTCGCGCTGCTTCCGAGCTTTGTTTTGGTTGGCCCGTATCTTGTCTTTGTCGATGACGATGCGGACCCGCTCGGGCGGCGCGGCCGTGGCGCGGTTGGTGATTTTCAAGGCGCCCAGCGCTCCGGCGATGGAAACGACGACGGCAAACGTCGCGAAACGCCAAGGCCAGCGCGATTGGCACTTGGCCCGGCCGCGGCTTTTGCCGAGTTGCTCCAAGCGGCGCTGCAATCGCGAACTGCCAGCCATCGCCATGCCGAGCGCCGCCAACGGCCGCCGCAGCAGGCTGCCGGCCAGTTCGACGAGCGTGGCGCGATAGTCTTCGGCGCCGCCGAGCCAATGGATGCAGACCTCGTCGCAAGCTTGCTCGCGGATGCGCGAAAGCGAGCCGCCGACGACCCAGACGAGCGGGTTCGGCCAATAGATCGCCTGCATCAGCCGCAACAGCAGATTCCAGGCATAGTCCGCCCGGCGCACGTGCGCCAGTTCGTGCAGCAAGATCGCGTCGATCGTTTTCCCATCGGCCGCCGTCAAACGCTGGGGCGTCAGAATGACCGGCCGGCGCCAGCCCACGACGACCGGCACGTCGACGCGATCGCTCGACAGCAACTCGACCGGCCGGGCCGCGCCCAGCCGCGCTTGCCAATGCGCGAGCCGCTCGTGCCAGGCAGGCTCGGTCAACGGCGCGCCCGATCGCCGTAAACGCGCCACCGCGACAAGCGATCGCGACAAGCGAAGCAAGGCGGCCAGCGCCACGGCCGCATAGCTCAGCAACACGGCGGCCCGCCAGTTGAAGGCGCGGCCCGCGAGCGCCGCCGGCTTAGTCTTCATCGGGCTGTCGGCGAGCAACGATTCGGCTGGCGCCATTTCGGCGTTTTGTCGCGTTTCGCTCCGCGAAACGGCGTCTCTGTGCGGAGCGAAAGGCGGCGACTCGGCCGACCCCTTTTCGGCGACGACATTCAATTTCAATTGCGGAAGCATCGTCGCCGCAGCCGGCAACAGCACGAGTCCGAGCAAACAGGCGTGAAGCGTCGTCGAGCGGGCCAGCACGCGGCGGCGCAGCCCGCGATCGAGCACGAGCGCGGCGGCGCAGAACGCGAGCGACTTGATTCCGAGATCGAGCGCGAAGCCGAGCGCGTGCTGGTAGAAATGCGGAGTCAACGCCGAGAACATGGCCGCGCCAATCATAACGATCTCCTTCTTGGCTGACCGGCCGCAAGCGGCCGGGAACGTGAACTCATCCTCGCCGATTCTTGCGCTTCTCTCCTCGCCGCTTCGGCTCCGCCGCGCGCAATTGGCCCAATTGTTCCGGCGTAATCCGCTCGTCTTCGAGCAACCGCAGCACCAGATCTTCGGCCGAGCCGCCGAACAGCCGGGCCAAAAAGTTGCGCAGCGCCTTGCGCTGCACTTTCTCTCGGGCCGCCGCCGCGCGGTAGACGAACGAACGGCCGCGCGTCTCGTGGACGACGAAGCCCTTGCCCTCCAGCACGCGGAGCAATGTCCTCACGGTCGAGTCGTGCAGTTCGCCGGGCAACTGGGCTCGCACTTCGTCGGCCGTGCCCGCCGACAGCCGCCAGAGGGCGTCCATGATCTGCGCTTCGCGCTCGGTGAGCATTTCCGACGGGGTTCGCGGCACGGGGAGCGCTCCGCATGTTATGGAATTAACACTTCCGGCAGTTTAACGGCCCGCCGCCGGCCCTGCAAGCGGAAGTGTTAAATATTTAACATTTTTGCGAGGGCTTCATCGAGCCTGGCAAGGAAGAACAGAATCACGAAGCCCGCCATTCATTGCCCGGCGATGCCTGGAAAAACGCACCGCGGCGACGCCCACGTGCGCCGATCCGTGGCATCCGTGTTATCCGTGGTTCATCCAATCCGCATCAGCGCTTGCTGCGCTCGACGAACTCGCGCTTCGTCGCGCCGGTGTAGATCTGCCGCGGACGGCAGATGCGCTTGGTGGGCGAGTGGTGCATCTCCTGCCAATGCGCGATCCAGCCGGGCAGCCGGCCGATGGCGAACAGCACCGTGAACATCTGCACCGGAATGCCCATCGCGCGATAGATGATGCCCGAGTAAAAATCGACGTTCGGATAGAGCTTCCGTTCGATGAAATACGGATCGCTCAACGCGGCGCTTTCCAATTCCTGGGCGATGTCGAAGATCGGATCCTTGATCTTCAGCTTTTTCACCAGCCGGTCGCAGGTGGTTTTGATGATCGAGGCCCGCGGGTCGTAGTTCTTGTAGACGCGGTGGCCGAAGCCCATCAGCCGGAACTGGCTGTTCTTGTCCTTCGCCATGTTGACGTATTTCTTGACGTCGCCGCCGTCGGCGCGGATCGATTCGAGCATTTCCACGCAGGCCTGGTTGGCCCCGCCGTGCAGCGGCCCCCACAGCGCGCAAATGCCGGCTGACACCGAAGCGAACAGGTTCGCGTTGCTCGAACCGACCATCCGCACCGTCGACGTGCTGCAATTCTGCTCGTGATCGGCGTGGACGATCAATAGCAAGTTGAGCGCTTCGACGAAATCGGGGTCCAACTCGTAAGGTTCGCTCGGCACGGCGAACATCATCTGCAAAAAGTTCTGGCAATACGACAGGTCGTTGCGCGGATAGATGAACGGCTGGCCGATCGATTTCTTGTAGCTGAACGCGGCGATCGTGGGCAACTTGGCGATCAGCCGCTGGATCGAGATTTCGACCTGCTCGGGGTTGTGCGGGTCGAGCGAATCCTGGTAAAAGGTCGATAGCGCCCCCACCACCGAGCCGAGAATGGCCATCGGATGCGCATCGCGGGGAAAGCCGTTGTAGAAGGCCTTCATCTCCTCGTGCAGCATCGTATGCCGCCGCAGCGAAGCGCGAAAATTTTCCAATTGCTGCGCGGTCGGCAACTCGCCGTAGATCAGCAAATAGCTGGTCTCGATGAAGTCGCAGCGCTGGGCCAGCGTCTCGATGGGATAACCGCGATACCGCAACACGCCCTGTTCGCCGTCGAGAAAGGTGATCGCACTGGTCGTCGAACCGGTGTTCACGTAGCCTTCGTCGAGCGTGATGCAACCCGTTTGGGCGCGAAGCTGCGAGATGTCGACGGCGCGCTCGCCCTCGCTCCCCGTAACGACCGGCAGCTCGAATTCTTGCGCCCCGAGACGAAGTTTCGCGACCTCGCTCATCCCGACGTTCCTTCTGCTGTAGGACGGCTGCTGTAGGATGGATCTCTGGTCCGTCGCGCGACCGCCAGGCGGACGGAAGGTCCGTCCCGCGGTCCTACGGATCGCCAAGACCAAACGGGCAGTTTAGCCGCGGCGCGCCTGCTCCACAAGTAACCGATCGCTATACGACTCCGCCACGAGATGCCGCGGTTCGATCGCGAAATGACGGCAGAGCGCCGATAACAGGGCATGCCCCGCGGCGTCCTGGTCGCCGGGAGAGAGCACAGCCTCGAACTCAAGAAAATCGCCCAACCCGGAAACCTGATCGAGATGGATGCGGACGTTTTCGTATAAATAGATCTCGCGCCGCTTGGCGACGACGACCAGCACGCCGTAGGCCGAGGTCAGGGCCTGCTTGAGCAAAGCGGCGTCGGCGACCGGCGCGAGCAGATAGTCGCTCGGCTTCGACTCGCGCCCGTCGGGCCTGGCGTACCAGACGAGTTGCGCCGGCAACGCTTGGCGCTCGCGCAATTTGAGCCGGCCGAAAGCCGCGGCGAAGTAGGTGTCGGTCTGCCATTCGATTTCCGGCGCCGCGCCCGTCAAACGGCTGGCGACGTCGCGGGCGGCGGAGAGCGACTCGAGTTTCGCCTTCAACTCGATATTGCGACGCGGCTTGCCTGGCGAGAGCGAAGACATCCGCCCAGTATTGCGAATGGCTGCGGCGTTGCCAACGGCCGGCCGCTACGAGCCGGGCCAGATCGACTCAGCGCATGCGGTCCGTCGCGCCGCGCTGCTGGGCCGCGCGGGGCGGTTCCTCGCGCTGCTTCTCGGCCGCGCCTTCAGGCGGATCGAAAACCGTCCAGACTTGCGACTTGTAGTCGCTCAAGGTCGTCTTGAGGAATTCGTCTTTCTTCGCCTGGATGCGCTCGTCGACGATCAGCTTTTTGATTTCTTTCTGCTTGGCCTCGAACGAAATCACGCCCGCGTCCTTGCGCTCGACGACGCGCACGATCTGCCAGCTCCGCTCGTCCTCCAAGATCTGGCTCATCGTGCCGACGGGCAGGTGGAACAAGGCTTCGTCGAGATCCTCAAGCTTCATGCTGCCCTGGTTCGTCCAGTCCCAGGCGCCCCCCTCGGCCGCCGTGATGCCCTCGGAGCGGGCCTTGGCGACCGCGGCCCAAGGGGCGCCGGAGCGCACTTGGTTGCCCATTTCGGCCAGCTTTTGCCGCGCCTGTTGCTTGTCGCGGTTGGTGAACTTGACCAGCAGTTGCTCCCAGCGGACCTTCGCCGGATACTTGTACTCGTCGTAGTGGGCTTGGTAGTAGGCGCGCAGCTCCTCGGGATGCACCTCTTCGTCCACCTTGGTGTGGTCGGCCAAGAACTGCTGTGCGAGATGCGTTTCGGCGAAATGGAGTTTGAACTTCTCCAGCGAGCTGCCCTCGGCCTTCAACTGCGCGTCGAACGCCTCGACCGAGGCGAGCTTGTTCTGCTTGAGCATGCCCGGCAAGATCTGGTTGTCGAAAATGTTCGAAAGTTGCTTCATCGCCTCGGGCCATTTATCGTCCGGGACTTTCTTGCGCGCCGCGGCCACCAGCACCTTGATCGGAATGAGCTGACGGACGTGCTTGTAGACGAGCGACTGCAACAGCAATTGATGGTCTTTGGCGGGGTACTTCTTTGCTTGTTGGGCGAACTCCTTATATACGTCGGCCATCACGTCGCCCAGCAGGATGTGTTCGCTGGCGACGCGCGCCAGCAGTTTGGTGCTCTCGAAAGGAATCGGAGCGCCGCCGGGCTGTGGAGCGCCGGGCGGCGCCGCCGGATTTTCCTCGGGCCGTTCGCCTGGCGCGGGAATCCGCAGCCGCGCGCCGCTGGGCGGCGCGGCGGGCCGATGAAACGCCTCGCCCGCTTGGGGCGCGGGTTTCGCCACGGAGTAGCGGCCGGCGCCCGCTGCGGCAGAAGGCTGGCCGGTCGTCGGATAGCGCGCCGTCGGAGATCGGTCGGGATAACGGCCTTGGGAAACCTGCGGCGCCGGCGGATCGCCCGACTGCGCTTGGGCCTGCGGCGTTCCGAACGCGCTCAGCCATTCAACCGGCCAACCCTCTCGCGCCCACAGCGCAGCGGCAAAGGCCGCGGTCGCAATGAGCAGGATGGGATAGAAAAGCCTGGCCACGAGCTTGCGACGGTTCCGCGATGGATGGGCGAAGTGGGGGAAAGGCGATGCGCCCCGACGAGCGCGGCGGGAGTATAGTCGGATCGTCATTGCGGCCGCAACAGCGATTTTATCAGGCGCTGGATCGCAGCAGCCTCTCGAATGCCTTTCTCCATTGGCAGATACGCGCTGAGGCCATCGACGATCCGCAGCCGCCCGCGGCTCGTCCGGGCCAGCTTTTCGATCTGGCCGCGGTTCGCGTAGCGAAAAACGACGAATTCGTCCTCAAGATGAATGTTGGCGATGCCCCAAGCGGCCGCGAGAATGGCCAGCTCGGCGCGTTCCAACAGCCGGTCGACCAGTTCCGGCAGCGGCCCGAAGCGATCGACCAGCTCGGCCGAGAATTCGGCCAGTTCGTCTAGCGAGGCGATCCGCGCCAGCCGGCGGTAGAGGTCGATTTTCAGCCGCATGTCGGGCACGTAGCGCCGCGGCAGGTAGGCTTCGCCCGGCAAATCGACATTGACGTCGATCGTGGCCTTAGGCGGCAGTTGCTTGAGCTTGCGAACGGCCTTTTCCAGCAGGTCGCAGTACAGCTCGTAGCCGACCGCCGCGATGTGGCCGCTTTGCTGAGTGCCCAGGATGTTGCCGGCGCCGCGGATTTCCAGATCGCGCATGGCGATGGCGAAACCGGCGCCCATATCGCTGAACTCTTCGATGGCCGCCAGCCGCTTGGCGGCGGTGGAAGTGAGCGAGCGGTTGGGATCGACCACCAGGTAGCAGTATGCCCGATGCTTGTACCGCCCCACTCGACCGCGCAACTGGTGCAGATCGGCCAGCCCATATTGGTCGGCGTCGTCGATGAAGATGGTGTTGGCATTGGGAATGTCGAGCCCGCTTTCGATAATCGTTGTGGCCAGCAATAGGTCAAACTTGTGGTCGATGAAATC
>DATNEC010000469.1:0-16902 GCA_035606815.1 Pirellulales bacterium | reverse complement strand
TGGACTCGACTGGCAGCGACATGATGACCTCCGTGACATTCCTCAACGACGCCCCAACGACGTCGTCTCACGGAGCTTTTGTTTACCGAAAACACCTTTGCCGCGCCAGCCTAAATTACCCACAATGCGCGCTGGCCCTGGTGAGAACCCCAGCCTGGAGAGACGGAACTTCGGCGGGCGAAGTTGAAGGTGCGCGACAACGGTCTTGCTCCTCTAAACCAACGCTGCTGACCTCCGATGGCCGAACTTGTGATTCTCGAACCGAACTGAAAATATTAAACGGCAATGGCTGGGGCCAGTTCTTGAGCTTTCATCATGGTCGCACTCGCCGCGACTGGCAACGGGATTTGAACTGGCCAACGTACAGAGAGGAAAGAAGTTGCGTCGCCTCTGCCGGAACTGGAAACCGTCAAGTCGCGCTATTTGAACACGGAAGTGAAACCGCAACTCACATCCATGAAGTGAAAAAGCCCTTCGACGTATGCGCCGAAGGGCTTCTGAAGAAAAACAGTCGGGGCGACGGGATTAGAACTATGCGACGATGCTGCCACGTCAACTGCATCAGGAGGGCGCGTCCTTATGCGGTTGGCGAACCCTCGGCCCTAAACGGCCACATTGCAGTCAACATGCCGGAGTCGGCGCCACCTCGACCTTGACGACGCGGCTTCACCAGCGTCCGTCAACTGCAAGCCGCCATCTTCGAGTACGTCGATCAATACAACGATCGAACCCACGGCTACCGCTGGAAGGCTCTGCCTCAAGAAATCCTGGCCAAAGTCCGTCGTGCCCGAGCCGTCCTCGATAAGACCCCAACAAATTGAATCACTACACTAGCATCGAGCAGGCTGCGGAATGACCGGGAGCAGAAGGCCCCGAACCAGAGGGCGCCTTCTCCCTAGCCGGGCGCTGCTGTCGCCATTCGAGGTTCGCTGAATAGGGTGAAACCATGAACGTCTGGATACTCCAAGATCATCGGTATCCTTTCGGCACGCCTGCAATCGGGGCCTGGATATTCCGCGACGGGCCGGGGACATAGCCCGCGGAGAGCGACCGCTTTTCAACCGCGCTTTGAACGCTCTGCACAAGGAGGTCCGGAGCCAGAGATTCTCGGACGCGACGCCCATGCCTTCTCCGGAATTCCTGACAGCTAAGAAAAGCCTGGCCCGGCCGCCCCGCAAGGGCGGCCGGGCGAATTCTTTCGCTTTCGCTCATAATATGCGACCAGATGCCAGTCTCCGGGAGCGTGTCTGCGAAGGGAGATTTCAACCGCTCATGGCCGGGCGATTCGAGACGCCGGCTTTCGCGGGACCGTCCCGCGTCGTGACGTCCGGTGGGCGGGATCAGCTGCCCGGCGCGGTACATACAATTCGTTCGCCTCTCTCAAGGGCGGCTGCATCGAGGTCTAAGCGGCGGTCGGACGGTCGACTCTTCCAACGCCGTTTCCCAATTGAGTTCGCCCGCCTTCACCGCCGGCAGCGCGAGGATCAAACAGGCGGCCTTGTGCCGGGACAACTCGGCCAGCGGCCTGCCGAAACATCGTTGGGCGAGGACTTCCACTCGCAGCCCCGCGGCACGCCCGATCCGGCCAGCCAGCCGCCGCACATAGTCGATCTGGCTGGCAGAAGCGGGCAAACACTCCTCCTCGCCGCCCGGAACGCCGCGATCGCCATCCACGACGCCGGCGCTGACGGCGCCGTGCTTCAAGGCGCCGTCGAAACGCAGGCCAGCGCCGCAGCGCCGTCCAGACCCGTGGCATGCACCACGCAATCGTCGGACGCGTCTTAGCTTTCGTAATCCCAATCCAAGATCACCACCTCGAGCTGAGTTGCGAGCGCTTCGTGCGCGACGTATACGTTTTGCGCGACGCCGCCGTAGACTTCGATCACCATGCGGATAGCCGCTATCGATTTTGCTCCTTGAAGTGAGTCTCTTGTTGCAATAGCTAACGAACGGCGGCTCGCGGAATCTTTGGGTTCTGCGGCGGCGAGCGGGCGAGCCGGCGATCAGGCAAGCCGGCGAGCCGACGTGCATCCGGCAAGACGCCATGCGACTTGCATCAGCAAGTCCTGGCAATTGCCGGTTCGGGCTCGCCCGTAAATTCTTTCCAGTTTTGGGCGAGCTCCCGCCGCAATTGCGAAATTCTGCCGGCCGTGAGCCTGAAGCGGCGAGCGGTCTCTCCCGTGGTCGAGCCGGCGGCCAACGCCGCAGCGATGCGGCGCTGGCGTCGGGGCAGACGTCGCCACCAGGCGTCGAAATCGAGCCGGCTGGCGGCCAGATCCGCCGGGGTGCAGCGGCGATCTTCGACCAGCAACTCCTTCCAGGTCCCCTCCGCTTCGCCCGGCTGGTGCAAACGGCTGACCGTGAACCCCCCCTTGCGCTGCGCATAACGCGACAAGACCTCCCAGCGGTTGAGCGGGCAGGCGATCTGGCGCCCCTCGCAAACCTGCCGCACGGCATACCGGGCCAATGGGCTGGCGAAGGCCAAGTCGGTTTTGCCCAGTTCGGCGAGCCGGCGGTAGGCGACCAGCGCGTTGGCTATCGCCTCCTGCACGGCTTCTTCGCGACGTTCGCCCGAGAGACGACGAAAGACGAAGCGGACTTGGCGGCGGATGTCGGGCAGCAGGGCCAAAAACCCTGCCTGCCAAGCCGATTGGGCTTGGCCGATCGGCTTGGAGGGGGCGGCCGTTTTGCGGCGAGCGGGACGAGCGAATGCGATCATGGGCGATCTCCTTGAGGTACTAGGAACCGCCCCGTCGCGCGGAGCGGTCGTGGGATGAAACACAACCGCCCGCAATGTGCATGCGGGCAAACGAGGCTGACGACCAAGACTGAGGCGCGTGCGGGCAAGGCGCTCGATCCGCCGGCTGAAGCGACGATCGACGGGCGAAGCGATGGCGGGGCGAAAAGTCCTCTCCGGCCGGAGGCGGTCGAGGAATTCCTGTCCGATGGCGCCGCGAACTTCCGATTGGCCCGGCGATGCATCGTCGACGAGGCGGCGCAAAGCCGCGTCGATCGAAGAGCGCGGCCGTCAAGGAACCCGTTAGTTAGACCTGCGAACGATGACGGCGCCTGTGCCCGCGCCTTTCGATTCTTCTGCCGCGGAAGCCGCAGCCCGCGGCGACGCGCGGCGCCGTTCTAGGGGGCGCTCGCAGCGTCGCCTGATCGGTCGCCCTTTTGATGCGCTGCAGCAACCGAGTGCGCCAAAGGGTTAACCGCGCCGCACTTATGTGACATGCCTCGTTTTTGCCCGAAATTAAGCGGCCATTGCCTTCCTAACCGGCATAAACTAACAACTCGGAAGCCAGCAACTGAAAGCGCCGTTGACACCCTGCGTCCGGCGTCCGAAACTCCATGCCGTCGCCGTCGCTTGAGCAATGGCGGCCGGGGCGAAGCGCCGCCATGAATATGTTGAAATCTCAAGTGACCTCGATGAAAAAGAAGACGAAAAAATCATCCCCGAAAATGCCAACCTTATCGCTCCCGGCGTTGGACGAGCTGCAAACGCAGATTTACCGCGTTGAATCGTCTGCGTCCGTCCACCGAATGTGGGATCGCCTGTTCACTGCACCCGAACGCCGGCGACTGGGAGGGGATCTCGCAAAAGCATGGTCGCGACTTGGGACGACCGGAATGTGGGCCGAGGTGCATCGCGTTTCGGTCGACGAAGCGGTTCTGGAGGTCGCCCTAAAACTCAGGCATCTGAGCCAGACGGATTACGACTGGCTGCGGCGCGAAATGGGGCTTCCCTCAGGGCCTACGACGGGAGGCTCGAAGTCCTCCGCGCCCGCAAACCATCCGAAGACGGTCTCCGGGGCCCGCACGAAGGACGCTCGCCAGGCGGCATCTGCGCCCCAGGCCCCTGCCGTACCGAAAAAACCAGCTTGGACCAAAGCGACCGGCAAAGCGACCGGACAGCTGCGATATGGCGGCCGCTTGATCCGGACCTTCCGGCTCATGGGGAGGCCGACCAACATCCAACAAATCGTCGAGGCGTTCGAAGAACGCGGATGGCCGCAGCGGATCGACAACCCATTGCCTGGGATCGCGGATGACCCGGATCGGCTGCGACAGGCGTTGCAATCCCTCAACGACGGCCTAGTGCGGATCCGGTTTCATGCACAGGAAGGTGGCCGTGCCATCGGCTGGGCGCCGAACTCGAGCTCATAGTCAGCTCATAGTCAGCTCATGGTCAGCTCATTTTGACCCGTTCCCGCGGGCACTAGAGAATGGATCGCGTTGCTGGACGCCCGCCCGGACGGCCGTGTGGCAGGCAGCGACGACCTGGCGACAATAGGTCGCCGTGATTCATTCGGCGAAGCACGGAGGCGCGAGCGGTGGATGATTCCGTCCCGGACACGGCCGGAGGCGAGGTAGGTCTCAACGATCGACCGTCGCTTTGTCCTGCGCCGCCTGCCAGCCCAATGCCTGCCGACCCGACGCCTGCCGGTCCGCTGCAGGACGGCGCGGCGCCCGCCGGCCCGGTTGGAGCCGACCGCGCTGCGAGCGCGACCGACGAGGACGGATCGCACGCACCGGCGACGGTAGCTAAAGCGCTGCCGGAGGCCGAGGCACTGCCGGAGGCGCTGCGTATCAAGTCGGACGAATATCGCCAGGCCCTTCGCGCCGAACTGCAACCGAGGACCGCGCTTGAATTGGTGCTGGTCGACGAGATGGCTCGCCACGCCGGCGCCATGGAGTTTTCCGCGGCAGCCGAGGGCCACGTGCTGCGGTACGGCGCCAGGAACAATGGATTGTTGCGGCCGGATGCTCCGCACGACCAGGAACTCGCGCACGAGGCCATGTTTGCCGCCGCGATCTCGACCAACGCGGCCGACCGCGCCGAAAAGTTCGGCCAGCAGCACCGGCGCGCTTTCTATCGCGCCCTCGGCCAGCTCCAGTTGCTGCGAGGGCAAGACGGGCCGATCGCCGACGTCGAGCCGGCGGCCGTGTTCGACGGCGAGCGCGCCTGCGAGACGTACCTGCTCGGCCGGATGCAGGCCCAGCCCCGCCGCTGCCCGCGATGCGCCAAGACTAAACATCACTACTTGAAACATCGCCGCCGCTGGGAGTGCGCGGCGTGCGGCGCCCAGTACGGACTGCGGGCGGGGACGGTCATGGCGCGCTCGCCTTTGCCGCTGGCCGTCTGGTTCGCCGCGATCTTGGCCGTCTGCGCCGATCCGCAGATTATGGTCGACGACCTGGCCGAGCGGATCGGCGTCCGCCGCCGCGCGACTGTCCGCAGCATGCTCCGCGCCATCCGCGGCGCTACGGAGTCCGGCGAGTCCGAAGAGCTGCTGGCCGGCCTGCACCGGCTCGATGGCGCGGCGAAGCCTGCATCAGGCGCGCGATTTCGAAAAAAAACCGGCGGCGAAAAAGTCTCGCGGCGGGAGGCGCCGCGCAAGCTAAATGTCGGAACAATCAGGAGTTGGGGCTGATTGAACCATGCGTACGAAACGGAGCGGCTGGCCTGCACTAGGCGTTCTAGGCGCAGCCGCTTAACTGACAAACTGCGTGGAGAATACTGATGAGCGAAACGCTCGAACCCACCCCGTCCGACGACGGCGCGCTGACGCCGCCCAACAACAGTTCGCCCGCTAATACCTCGACCAACGACAGTCCGCTCGATGTCGGTCGGCCCGGCGACGATCGGTCCGGCCCGGAGCGTGCCGGTCAAGGGCATGCCGGTCAAGGACGTTCGTCGCGCGGCGGCGCCAAACTCCCGATCGCCAGCGAAGAGGATTGCCTGGCGGCTCTCAGCCGGCTGCCGGCGCTGAACATGCTCGGAATGATCGACGTCCGCCAAGCCAATGCGTATCGCGGGATCTACGCCACGATTTTGCAGCACGGCCAACGGCGCCAGGCTTCTCCGACAACGGCGCTCGACCATCCGGGACTGCTGGATCTGTTGCGAAAGGATCCGGCGCTGGCCGGCCTGCTCGAGCCGCTGTTCACCCAAGAAGAAATCGCCCGCATGCTGTCGCAGGCTCGCGACGAAGGGCCGCAGGCCGATTAGGCGCAGCCGCGCGCCCCATTTTTCACGGCCAGGGAGGGCCGCGATGGGCAAGTTGAGCTTCTGCGAGGATTTCGTCGCGTTGAAAGGCAAACCGATGTCTTTCGCCGGTCGGCCCTACCTGCCGGCGATCTACGCGGTCCAGGCGCGCAATCTCGTGCTGCGCTGCTCGCGGCAAACGGAAAAAAGCACCTTCCTGGTCAATACGATTCTGTTCGAGGCCTGCACGCGGCCCGGCGTCCAGATCCTGTTCGTCTGCCCGCGCATTGAGCAAGCTCGCGTGTTCAGCCGCTTTCGCTTGTTGCCAGCCCTTGAGCAGAGTCCCTTGATCCGCCGGACGCTGTTGGGCCGGCGCGTCCGCCGACCGCAGGTAACGAACCTGGAGTTCGTCAATGGCTCGGCGCTCTTCGTGCGCGCCGCCTACCACTCGGGCGACGCTTGCCGCGGGCTGAGCGCCGATCTGCTGCTGGTCGACGAATTCCAGGACGTGGCGGAAGGCGATTTGCCCGTCCTCCAGGAGACGATGAGTCATGCCGAGGACGGCCGCACGATTCTCACGGGCACGCCGAAATCGATCGACAACCATCTCGAATCGATCTTTCGTCAGTCGACGGCCCACGAATGGACCGTCGATTGCGGTTCGTGCGCCAAGGGAACGATCCTCGACGATCGTAGCTTGGGTCCGGAGGGCATCGTCTGTTCCGATTGCGGCGTCGCCATCGACCCCAAGCGCGGTCGCTGGGTCGCTCGCAACCCCCATTCGACTTGGGGCCGAGGATACTGGATCGGCCATCCGATGGTTCCCTGGATGAGCTATGACGACATTCAGGAACGTCAGCGTTGCTACGATCTGGCCAAGTTCAAGAACGAGGTGTTGGGCCTGCCGACGACGGCCGGGGACCATGTCGTGACGCGCGCCGAACTGGAAGCCTGCTGCGAAGGCCGCCCGATGGCGAACTCGCTCGCGGACGTGCCGCCCGATGGACGGCGCCGACTCGTCGTGGGCATCGACTGGGGCGGCGGAGAACACTCGCGCACGGCGTTCGCGCTGGGCTATATAGAGAGCGATTATCGCTTCCGAATTTGCCGTTTCGAACGCTATTCGGCTACGGAAGATCCGGACCGCATCCTCGCGGCTGCGGCTCGGCTGTGCATGACGTTTCAGGTACGGTTCGTGGCCGCCGATGGCGGCGGCAATGGTCACGTCTACAACCGGTTGCTCGAAGACCGGCTCCGTCTTGCCGGGATGTACGCCATCCTCTATTCGGCGTCCGACCATGCGCCGCGCCAGGACGGCGTGCTCACGAAATTGACTGTCAACCGTTCCGCGTCGATCGGCGTGGTCTTCAGCAGGATCAAGAAACGGCAACTGATTTTTCCGCGACTCGAAGAGTGCGGAAGCTTTCTGGACGAGTTTGCCGCCGAGTTCGCCGAATATGACGACGCGACGCGGACGGTGCGCTATTCGCATCCCGATACGCAACAGGACGACGCGCTGCACGCGACGAACTACGCGTTGATCTTAGCCCTTCGCGCACATGCTGCGGTGCAGGTAAGCTCCGACGATTCGCTTGACGACGAGTACTAATCAACAAACTCTTGAGTCTCAGTGCGCCTTTGAAGCGGTGACGCTAAACCGGCCCCGGCCGGCAAGATGGTCTCTCAGCAGCAGCCGGCCAGTTCGCCGGGCACGATCTGCAGGCGGCCGAATCGAAGCGGCGCCGGCCCCAGCCCCGTCGCCTGCGACCGGACACGGTTTTTATCCGTGCCGGCGTCATATCGGGCCGCTTCTCTCCGCCAGGCGAAAAAAATGACGGCTCCTTGATTACATCGTCGCTTCAATCCCGTCGAATCGAGATGCCGCTGCTCGACTGTCCTTCGATGATTTGTCGCCACACGACGTTCACCAATAGGCCACAGGCGCGTTGCTGCTGAGCCGTATCCAAGCTTTGATCCGCGCAGGCGGGGAACAAGGGCGGCCGCGCTGTTATGCGACAGCGTTAGCTGATCTCGCCTACCCAGACTTGGTTGATGCCGCCCGGCGGCGGACTTTCCAGCAGCAAATTCGGGCTGAAGCCTAGCCGGTGTCGGCTGTCGGTGGTCCGCGGGCGATACGATTTCGGCTGGATCGCTTGCAGCCCCAGTTCCCGCATTAAGCGGCCCAGGCGACCGATGCTGCAGCGGCTGTTGCGGGCTGCCTCCTTGGCAATTCGACGGGCGCCGTAACGTCGTTTGTGTTCCCAGAAGATCTCTCGAATCAGCGGCTTCAACGCTCCGTCTACTGGATGCAGCGGCCCTGGCCGCCACGCCGCCAGGCATAAAAACGCGAGCGATGAGCCTCCAGCACGTTGCAGAGCGTGACTGTTGCAAAGCCATCTTTTGCAAATGTCCGATCACGGCATACCCGCTCTACCTTTTCTGGCTGAAAACGGCCAAGGCTTTTTTTAGCATGTCTCGCTATCGCTTCATGCGATGCAACTCGTTTTCCGCCTCCTGCACGCGAGCTTCCAAGGCCGTCGCTGCAGGGCCGCCGGCCGAGACCAGATTCGCCTTCCAACGATACAGCATGCCCGTCCCGCTGAGTCCTAGGCGAGACGCCACACCGATTCCGCTGGATGCCTGCCCCGCAATATCTGAACCGCTTTCGTCTTCATCTCGGCGCTATACTGGCGGCGGCTTGTGCCCTTCTTCAGCTTAGGCATGACACTCTCCTTTGATCGCTCAATTCTAGTGATTGAATTAAGCAGCTCAAATCGCTTTCGTAAGCGGGTTCCTTCGTACCGTAATGGTTGCCGCAATCCGTTCGACCATTTCCACGCCGACGTCGACTAGCGTCGGCGCTGGTTTACGGAACCGAAGGTTACTGGTTCGAGCCCAGTGGGGCGCATTCAAAGCGCCGTTTTCTGAAACGATTCGTCGGAACCGACGATGGCGGCGACGACCTGCTCGTCGCGGCCGCCTTGGCGCATGAAGGACAGCCAGAACGACGTGCTGCCGTTGGTCGTCGAATGGTTGAGGAACTCCTCGTAATAGCTTTGCACCAAGAGCTGGCGATATTCGTCGCTCCCCAAGAGGATTCCGGCAATCTGGCTCCGCGGAGCGCCCCCGTTCAATAGTTTGTCGAAATAGGCCCGCGCGCCGGCATCCGTCGCTCGGGTCAAAACGTCTTGAAACAGGGCGTCGAGGAAACCGTCGTTGTCGCTATGGCCCCGGTTGGCAAAATATTCGGGCGAACCGATGAGGATCGCCGCCAGATTCTCGTAGGTCGCGCCGGCCGCCAGTTGGGCGACGAAATAAGTTTGCGCGCCGGGGTCGGCGGAACGGTGCAGATAGCGTTCGAACAGCGATTGCACTTGCCGCGCGCGGTATTCGCCGCTCGCTTCGATGGCGTCGGCAATGGCATTGCGATTGGTTCCAGCCGCTAGTTGCGCGTTCCAAAAGCCCAGCGCCCCTGGATCGGCCAGGCGGCCGAGCAGGTCGCCATAGGTTTCGTTGATCCAACGATCGTTGGCCGTGCCGCGGCTCCCGTCCCACAGCAAAGCTTCCAGAATGTTGGCCGTGCCGTGGGCCGTGGCGCTCGAACCGCCGATTTCGGCGACGCTCACGGCGATGGGGAAGGCGCCTTCGTCGCCGTAGACGTGCGAACCCGTCACTTTGAAACCGGCGCCGCTGGCAATGATCGTTCCGGAAGAGGCGGCGCCGTCGCCCCAATCGATGGTCGCGGCATAGGCCGCGGGCGCCAGGGGAGTGCCCGCGTCGGTGAAGGTCGCGACGACGACGCCGGCCAGCGGCGTCTGTTCGAAGCCGCTGACCGTGGCGGCGGTGACGTTGATTGGAGCGTCGGCCACGATGACCAGGCTGCTGGCGGTGACGGCGCCGCCGCCGACATCCACGATCCGCACGCTGGCGGTCATGCCGGCCGATCGCGCGGCGTAGGCATGGCTGCCGGTCACCTGAAATCCGCCGCCGACGGCGCTGATCGAGCCGTTTGTCGTGGCGCCGTCGCCCCAGTCGATCGTGGCGGAAAACTTGCCGGCCGCGGCGCCGGGGTCGGCATCGGTGAAGGTGGCGATCGCGCGCGAAAACGTCTGACCTTCGACCGCGGAGAACGTGAAGCCGGTCGCGGCCAGCGCGGCATCGGCGACGTGCGCCGTTCCGGTCGCCGACGCCGCGGCGGTCCCCGGCGAGGGGTCGGCGATCGCCGCCTTGAACGTATAGTCGCCGCTCGCGGCATAAACGTGCGAACCGCTGACGGAGAACAAGCCGTTCGAGCCGCTCACCGTTGCGGCGTCGGTCGCGCCGTCGCCCCACACGATGGTCGCCGCGAAATCGCCGGCCGTCGCCAGCAAGTTGGCATCGGTAAAGCTCGCCACGGCGCCGCTGAAAGATTGCCCTTCGGTCGCGGCGACGCTCAAGGCTTGCGCAGAGAGCGAATCGGCGTCGGCCACCGCGACGGTTGCGGTGGCGTCGATCGCATCGCCGTCGTTGTCGTCGATCGAAACGATCGCCTGCCAGGTTCCTTCTTCGGCGTAAGCGTGCGAACCGCTGACGTTGAAGCCGCCGCTGATGTTGGCGGCGACCGTGCCTGACGAGACCGTGCCGTCGCCCCAGTCGATCGTGGCCTGGTAGGCGGCGGGAGACAGATTTCCGTCGGCGTCGGCGAACGAGGCGACGACGCCGGAAAAGGCCGAGTCTTCGGTCGCCGCGAGGCTGCCGGCCGTGGCGCTCAACATCGGCGTTTTGACGTTGACCGCGTCGGAGACGACGGCGAAGTGCGACAGCGAATCTTGGATCGTCGCGGTCAGGCTATGAAAGCCCAACTGGCTGTAAACATGGGCGCCGCTCAGGTTGTAGCGGCCGCCGCCCAGGGCCGTCACCGTGCCCGGCGAACTGGCGCCATCGCCCCAATTGATCATCGTCGTGAAACTGCCGGCCGGCAGGGCCGCAGTGCTATCGGCGAACGTGGCGACGAGGCCATTGAACGAAGCGTTGAGCGGCGCAGTGAACGATACGCCGGAGGCCAGCAAGGCGGCCGATTGAGCGCTGCGAATCGCCCCGAACACGCCGTGCTGTCCGTCGTCCGGGCCTGCCGTGAAGTACAACGCGTTGGCGTCGCCGGCCGACAGTCCGTTGCCGAATCCGATCGAGCGCAGGCCGTCGATCGTGATCGCGCCGCCGCCGGGCGATGCCAGGGCGCCGAGCAGATTGCCGTTCGTGGCGTTGAAGGCGTGGATTTGTCCGTCGCCGGAGTTGCCGACCAACAGCGCGCCGCTGAAATCGCCGAAATTCGCCGGCGCGCGGGCGATTCCCCAAGGCGCGTCCAAGACCGAACCGGAGATCAAGGTCTTGACGAACTCTCCGTCGGCGTCAAAGACGTCGACGACGCCTCCGGCGCCCGCCACGGCCTTTTGCCGGGCGGCGTCTTGCTTGGCGAAGGTCACATACAATTGGCCGCCGAGATTGGCGATATTATAAGGCGCGAAACCGGCCGGCAGGTTCGGATCGACAAAGCCGCCCGGGAGCGTCTCGGGCGCAAAGGTCGAATCGAAAACGTCGACCGTGCCTTGATGGAAATTGGCCGCGTACAATAAGGTCTGCGGGCCATCGTCGGCCAACGTCAAACCTGTATAGACAGAGTTCGCTGAATCGAGCGCGGACTGCGCCTGGGTGGAAGGGACCGGCAGCGGCACGGCCTGGTTCCAGCCAGAAATGCGACCGTCGGCGCCGGCCATCAGAAACGTCGCCGGACCGCTGGCAAGACCCGAGCTGATGGAGAAACCGCTCCCGCCGTTGGCTGCCTGGCCTGTGGGATTTCCATCGGGAACCGCGACGACCAACGAATTGCGCGAGAAGGGCGTGCCGCTGACATCGCCGCCGTAGTTGGTCACGACACCGCTGCCATGATCGGCAACCCAAAAATCGCCTCCGCTAGGGCTGACGGCAACGCCCCAGGGGGCGACCAAATTTGGATCGCGAACCAGCGCGGCGCCGCTCTGGTCGGCAACCAGATTCAACTGGAGATAGCCGGTGGTCAAGGCCAATCGCGGCTCAAGAGGTTCCGCGCGCCGGATAGCGCGCATCGCTGGGGGCGCGGTGCGTCTTGCCGAGCGTGCGGCGCGCAGCCGCCGCCGTCGCTTGAAAGCCTCACGCCAGCGAGCCATGTGGTCCCCTTCTTACAGGCCGCACGCGCAAGCTCGATTTCGCCCAGCCACTGGCCGAGGCCGGACGAAACCGAGTCGCTTTGCGGTACTGGCCCGCGTCCCTAAGCAACTTGCCTATGCCTGGGACGTCTTCCTCCTCGAAGCGCCGAACCCGTCGGAGAATCTCGACGCTTCTCGGTTGGGCTTAAAATACCCCCGAAATGGCGGAGGATGCAAGCAAAAAGCGCTCGCCTAGCGAAAAGGTAAGAATCGCCATCGGGCCCGCCGGGCGGTTGACAATCGGCCCCCGCTCCGTTTCGATTACGGGCCGACGAGATGATCGGCGCGCGCCGGGCAGTTTGTTATTTGCTCTTAGCCAAACAATCCCAAGCAGTTGCGGCTGGAACCGCGACGCGACGAACGCAACGAAAGGCTTCGCGAGTGGCAAGAATCGGACTGGCATTTCGAGCGTTTTTTCGAGTTTTAGGCGACGCGGATTTTGCCGCGCGCCTCGCGAGCTTACTGAGTGGCCCATCCAATGGCGCCGCGGCGGAGACTCCGGCCGTTTCCTCCGCCAAACCGCCTGTTAAGGAACCGGCGAGAAAAGCGGCCCGCAACGAGGCCCTGGGCCTGCTGGCGATGCTGCAGCGCGAGGCGCGGCTGGTCGACTTCCTCGAAGAACCGATCGCCGCCTACAGCGACGAACAAATCGGCGCGGCCGTCCGCGACGTGCATCGCGACGGTGCCGCCGTGCTCGAGCGGGTCTTCGGACTGAAACCGATCGTCGCCGCCGAGGAAGGGAGCCAGGTGGACGTACCCGAACCTTACGACGCGGCCCGGTTCCGACTGACCGGCGCCGTGGCCGACCGGCCTCCTTTCCGCGGGCTGTTGGCGCACCACGGTTGGGAGGCCACGCGCACCACGTTGCCCGAGTGGACCGGCAACGCTGAAGCGGCCAAGATCATCGCGCCGGCCGTGGTGGAGTTGAGCTAAATGACCGCCAAATACTCCATTGGCATCGATCTCGGCACGACGAACAGTGCTTTGGCGTACGCCGAACTCGACGCCGAGCAGCCACGCGTCGAACTGCTCGAAATCGCGCAGCTCGTGGCCTCCGGCACGGTCGAAGAGCGAAAGCTGCTGCCGTCGTTTCTTTATCTGGGGACCGAAGCCGACGCCAAGGCCAAGAACTTCGACTTGCCGTGGGAGCGCAAGCGCGAGTTCGCCGTTGGCGAGATCGCCCGCCGGCAAGCGGCCGAGGCGCCGATGCGCACGGTGGCGGCGGCCAAGTCGTGGCTCTGCCATAGCCGCGTCGATCGGCGGCAGCCGATTCTGCCTTGGGGCGCGCCGGCTGAAGTGGCCAAGGTCTCGCCGGTCGAGGCCGCGACGCGTTACCTGCAGCACATGGCCGCGGCCTGGCAAGCGAAATTCCCCGACGCCCCGCTCGCCAAGCAGCACGTCGTGCTGACCGTGCCCGCTTCGTTCGACGCGGCGGCGCGCGAGCTGACGCATGAGGCCGCCTTGGCCGCCGGGCTGCCGAAAGACCTGGTGCTGCTCGAAGAGCCGCAGGCGGCCGTCTATGCCTGGTTGGCCGATACGGGCGATCGCTGGCGACGGCAACTGAAGCTCGGCGACGTATTGCTGGTTTGCGATATCGGCGGCGGCACCACCGACTTCACTCTGGTCGGCGTAACCGAGGAACAGGGCGAATTGGCGCTGCGGCGGATGGCGGTTGGCAATCATATCCTGGTCGGCGGCGACAACATGGATCTGTCGCTGGCGCACCTCGTCGCCGGCGCGTTCGGCGCCAAGGGCGTGCAGCTCGATCCGTGGCAATCGGTCGCGCTGTGGCACTCGTGCCGCACGGCGAAGGAAACGCTGCTCGCCGGCGGCGGCCCTGCAACACATCCGATCAGCGTGCTCGGCCGCGGCAGCAAGCTGATCAAAGGCACGGTCTCAGTCGAGGTCGAGCGCGAGGCGGCCGCCGAGTTGTTGGTCGAAGGCTTTTTTCCCTTTTGCGAAGCCGGCGCCGAGCCGGCCAAGCGCCGCGCGTCGGGCTTCAAGGAGTTGGGACTGCCCTTCGAGACCGATACCGCGATCACGCGGCATCTGGCCGGCTTCCTGCGCGCCCATGGCGACGAGCGTGGCCCGGCGCGGCCGACGCACCTGTTGTTCAACGGCGGCGTGTTCAAGTCGGCGGCGCTGCGCGAGCGGTTGTCGGCGGTCGTTGCAGGCTGGTTCGGCGGTCAATCGCCGCCGCGGGGATTGGCCGGCAACGAAGATCTCGATTTCGCCGTGGCGCGCGGCGCGGCCTACTATGGGTTCGCCAAGCAACGCAAGGGCATTCGCATTCGCGGCGGCGCCGCGCGGTCGTACTATGTCGGCGTTGAGACGGCCGGGCTAGCGGTCCCCGGCGCCCAGCGGCCGCTGAGGGCGCTGTGCGTCGTCCCGATGGGCATGGAAGAAGGGACCGAAACCGACGTGCCTGGCGACGAAATCGGCCTGGTCGTCGGCGAGCCGGCGCATTTCCGCTTTTTCAGTTCGGCCGTTCGCAAGGACGACCGGCCGGGCGTTCTGCTCGGTTCTTGGACGGAGGACGAGTTGGCCGAGACCGATCCGCTCGTCGCCACCCTGCCGCCGACCGCCAGCGCGGAAGAAGGCTATGCCCCGGTCCGCTTTCACTCGAAGATCACCGAGCTGGGAACGTTCGAGCTCTGGTGCCAAAGCACGACTTCCGACGATCGCTGGAAGTTGGAATTCAGCGTCCGCGACGACACGGAGTAAGTCGCTCGCCGCATATCAGAGGCCCGATGATCGATCGAGCCAGGAGCCTTACGGCCCGCGATAGGCCGCCAACTTCTCCTTGACCCTCGGAATGATCCGGGCGGCGTTTTCGTGATAGATCTTGTTCAACACGTCGTCGGGCAAGCCGACGCCGTAAATGTTCCAAAAACCCTGCGGCGGAAAAGGATTCTCGGCGTAGGAAAAATACTCGTCTTCGGTCTGCAAGAATCGCCAGTAAGGCAGCAGCCGCCCGGCGGGCCGCGGGCCGTCGGTGCCGAACATCACGCGATCGGCGTATTTGATCAGGAATCGCCGCGCGGCTCGCGGCTGCCGGCCTAGCTCGGCGATGCGAGAAGCCATCTCGACGACCAGGTTCGGATATTCGTCGAGCCATCGGCCGACCTGCGCCAGGTCTTCGCCGTCGTTGGCCAGGTGGGCGCCGATGAACGTCGTTTTAGGATGCCGGGCGATGACGCGATTGCGGGCCGCGTGCAACGCGTCGCGCGAGGGCCACTGCGGCCCGTAAAAGCTCCACTCGGGATGTCGATGCAATTCCTCCCAGCGCTCGTTGCGCTCGTCGATCGGCTCGAAAAACGCCGAGGGATCGGCCGTGTGCATGATGACCGGCAGGCCCAACTCGCCGCAGGCCGTCCAGAGGGCGTCCCAGCGAGGGTCGTCGATCTCGATCAGCGAGCCGTCGGGGTTGCGGTAGCCGAGGCCGAACTGCTTGAAGAGTTTCAACCCGCTGGCGCCTTTGTCTTTGGCCGCGGCAAGCTGCCCCGCCATGCGGCGCCCGAAATCGGGCCGCTGGCAATCCCAGCTTGCCGGGTCGTCGGCGCGGCCGTCGCCTTGCCAGTCGATGTTGGCGAAGATTGCAAAGCGGTCTGGGTATTTCGTCCACAGATAGCGAGCGTGCTCGTCGAAAGCTTCGCCTAGCCCGCCGTCGAGGCTGACACAGACGGCGATCTGCTGCGCGTCCATCAGCTTCACGAAATCGTCGAGTTGCTCGGCCGAATGGCGGAAGCGGATCTTCGGATGCACGTGGACGTCGACTACCGGAAACTTCGCCCGCGGCGGCAGATGCTGGGGCGCCTTCAATTGCGGCTTCGGCCGGAATTGGTCGAGCGCGAGATTTCGGCCATCGCGGCCATCAAGCGGTTTATCTGGGTCTGGCTCGGCGCCACGGGCGGCTGAGATCTCTGGTCGGAAGGTCAACCACAGAGACACGGAGGCACAGAGAAGGAGCAAGAGCGAAGAGTGGAGATGGGAATCTGGCGTTATGAACAAAGAAAAATGACGGGCGGCGGAACTCGATGAATCTTGCGACACGTTACTTGCCAGATCATCTCTCTTCGGTCTTCTCTGCGCCTCCGTGTCTCTGTGGTTAACCTCTCTTTCCGCTTTCGGCATGTTCAGATTCCCATTCGCGACAGCGCGTCGATCACGCTGCCGACGGCGCCGGAAAGCGTGGGATGGGTCTCTTCGAAGTTGCGCGTCGTCGCGGCGAGACGCTCGATCAGCGATCCAGTAGCGGGCGCCGGCTGATTGGGCGGCGCTTTGCCGTGCTGCGCAGCGAGCGCCTGCTGAATGTCGGCCACGACCTCTTCCAGCAACTCGCGATCGTTTGGGTCGAGGCGGTCTGCCGTCGCGAGCTTGGTTTGCAGTTCCGCCAGTTTGACGCGTAGGTCTTGCAGATGGTCTTCCATATCCGTCAGGATAGGTTTCGCCTCGCTTGCAAACAAGCGTGGACAGGGAGAAGGGGAGTTGGGAGTACGGAGATGGGAGTACGGAGATGGGAGTCGAGAGATGTCCCGAACCACCAATCCACCCAGGGCCAACGCGAACTGTACGCTGAATGGGCAATACGCAGTTTAACCATGCTGTCTTGGCGCGAGTCGCCAAATCCCTTATGCGAAGTTGCGGCGTGCGGACTCGCATAACATGCGTCTTTCATCGCGTCAATTTCAA